>JAEXMK010000211.1 GCA_023444445.1 Pseudomonadota bacterium
CGGGAATCAAACCGTTGCGGCGAAGTTCACGAGAGGACCCCTTACCAACTCGTTCGCGCGCCTCGGCCTTGAGCTCATACGATTCTTTGCTCATGGCAATTCCTTTCGAGGTTATATGGAGAGTTCATGCCGAACGAAGCGGCCTGAACTGGAGAGGCCGTTAAAGCCATCCCGCCCGCGTTGCCTCCAAGGGTGTCTACACGGGTGCGGGCGCTATAATACAAACGGGACATAAAGACAAGAGAGGACCGCTTCTCGTCTGCGTACCTCTACGGTTTCATTAGGTCGTACTAATTCACTCGCGTGTTGCAACTTTTAATATGTGCTTATCCATTCATATAAACCTGGTGAAAACTTGGCGAATGGTAAGTCTGGGCAGAATTTCAACCGCGTAGATGACAATGCTCAAAGTTCTCCAGTGCCTCACCATCGATCACGACTATCGATACACCATCGCGGCGGTCCTCGTCTGCGTGCTCGGAAGCTTCGTTTCGATGCGCCTTTTTTCGAAGGCGCGTCTGGCGACGGGAATGCAGAAGGTCAACTGGCTGTTTCTGGCGGGCGTCAATGGCGGTGCTGCGATATGGACCACCCATTTCGTGGCGATGCTGGGCTATGTCGCGGCGGGTGATGTGGGTTACGATCCCGATCTGACCGGGCTGTCACTTCTTATCGCCATTACGACGACGACTGCCGGTTTCGGCATTTCCGCCTATGGCGGGCGCAGCGTGCTGGTGGAAGCCGGCGGAGTCATCCTCGGCCTCGGCATTGCCGCAATGCACTACACCGGCATGGCCGCCTATAATGTTCAGGGCATGATCTTCTGGAATAAGGCCTATGTGATCGGCTCCCTGATATTGGGGGCGGTGCTTGGCGCCCTTGCGGTCAATCGCATTGCCCGGCCTCTCAACCGCTTCTGCCAGTATGGTGCGGTGGCGTTTCTCATCCTGGCCATTGCCTCGATGCACTATACCGGCATGGCCTCCATGTCCTTCGTCTTCGATCCGCGCATCGTCATTCCGGAAAATCTGCTGCCGCCGGCCATCATGGGCGGGGGCGCAATCGCCGTGACGCTGCTGCTTCTGGCGCTCGGGCTTTCCACCTATGTCATCGACGCCCAGTCAACCCAGCAGGCGGTCGCGCGTTATCGCCATCTTTCATTGCATGATCCGCTGACGGGTATTCCCAACCGTGCGGCATTCATCGAGCATCTCAACCGCCGCACGCGCCATATCTCGCTGGGCGCACACACCGCGCTTCTGTCGATCGATCTCGACCGTTTCAAGGAAATCAATGACGTGCATGGTCATGCGGCCGGTGACGCCGTGCTGCGCGCCATCGCCGATCGGGCAAGTTCGGTGCTGAAGACCGGAGAGTTCCTGGCGCGCATGGGCGGCGACGAGTTCGTGGCGATGACCCATTCCTATTATACCCGCGCGGACGGTGCGGAGTTTGCCCAGCGTTTGATCGAGCAGATCAGCAAGCCGGTGGAATGGAACGCGCAGACATTTTCTGTCGGCGCCAGCGTCGGTATATCGGTGCGCAATACCAGCTCCGTCGATGCGGATACGCTGATGGCCCAGGCTGATGTCGCCATGTACCGGGCAAAAAGCGGCACGTCGGACACGATCTGCTTCTATGACAAATCCATGGACGAGGCCGCGCGTGAGCGCAACGTACTTGCCGTCGCCATGCGCAGCGGCCTCGCCAACAACGAGTTCGAGCTTTATTACCAGCAGCAGAACGACACCAAGAGTGGCAACATCGTCGGTTTCGAGGCGCTTCTGCGCTGGAAACATCCGGAACGCGGCATGATCTCGCCCGTCGAATTCATTCCGATTGCCGAACAGACCGGCTTCATCGTCGAACTGGGCGAATGGGTATTGAGAGAAGCATGTGCACAGGCTGCGCGGTGGAAAAAGTCACTCGCCATTGCCGTCAACGTCGCGCCGCAGCAGCTTGCGGATAATGATTTCCCCGACAAGGTTGAGAGAATTCTTGCCGAAACGAGACTTGCGCCGGAAAGGCTCGAGCTTGAAATCACCGAAGGCAGCATTATTGCAGACCATCGCCACGCACTCGTCACCATCCGCAAGCTCAAGTCGCTCGGCGTCAAAATCGCCATGGATGACTACGGCACGGGTTACTCCTCGCTTTCGACTCTGCAGAGTTTCCCATTCGACAAGATCAAGATCGACCGTGCCTTCATCGATGGCCTGTCCACCAATGTGCAGTCGGAGGCGATCGTTCGCTCGACGCTCATTCTGGCGCATAGCCTCAATATTCCGGTACTCGCGGAAGGTGTGGAAACGAAGGCCCATATCGAGTTCCTGCGGCGTGAAGGCTGCCTGCAGGTGCAGGGCTTCTTTTTCGGCAAGCCCGGACCGCTGACCTCCATTGCCAATCTTGTCGATGACACGTTTCTTTCAACGGAGGATGAAACGGAAGAGTCCTCCGGCCGGCGTTATATCAAGGCAGTTCGCTAGTCCGCTGCAGCCGATGGCTGTTCCCGGCGGGGCCGGTCGCGAAATTTTTTGTTGAAACATGAACGCTTCCAGCGCACCATCGCCGAAAAGCTTTGGGAGGAGCGTATGCCGACAGACATCGCCCATGCGGAACGCGTGTATGAAACCGCGCGTCATCGTTCCGCCGCCGCAAGTTCTCCGATTGTCGCCTCGTGGCAGCGGTGCATGGTCAAGCACCGTCTTGCGCCGGAGGAAAATCGCAAGCCGATCTTTCTCAGCGAGGTCGAATTTCGGCGCGCGCGCGAGAGCGCCGCCGGCCTGATCGCCGAAAGCGCGGATGAGCTCGACCGCATTTTCCAAAGTGTCGGCAAATCCGGCTGCTGCCTGCTTTTGACCGATGCACAGGGTGTTGCGCTGGAAAGACGCGGTGCGGCTGGCGATGACCGAGAATTCCGGGCGCTTGGTCTCTGGTCTGGCGCGGTATGGAGCGAGGCGAGTGTCGGCACCAACGGTATCGGCACCGCGCTCGTTGATGAGCGCTCGGTGGTGGTCTATCGCGACCAGCATTTCTTCACGTCGAATACCGAACTCTGCTGCACGACAGCGCCCATCCGTGACCATACAGGTCGGGTGACGGGTGCACTCGATATTTCCACCTGCCGCGACGATATCAACGAGATGACTTTCTCCTTCGTCACCCAAGCGGTGAAGGACGCGGCGCAACGCATTGAGGGCAATCTTTTCCGCCGGGCTTTTCCGGGTGCGCGGATTGTTGTCGTGCCCAGCGGTTTCGGGGCGGCGCTTTCGCTGCTTGCCGTGGATCAGGATGATCTCGTTCTGGGTGCAACCCGCGCCGCACGCCTTGCGCTGAAGCTTGATGATGCGCGGATTGCGCAGGGCCTGCCAGCTGCGGATATTCTGCAGGAGCAGCGCCATGATGGTGGCTCCGACCTCGCCGAAGCGGAACGATCAGCACTTCGCCGCGTATTGTCGCGCACCAACGGCAACGTGACGCAGGCCGCTTCGCTGCTCGGCATCAGCCGCGCCACGCTTCATCGCAAGATGAAGAAATTCGACGTGCATTAAGGTGTATGCGGGTGCGATCCGGCCGATCATGCCGGATCGAGGCGCCTTTGTCGCAGATGTGAGACAATGTGCGCTGCGGAACCGCGCCGCCCCTCTACCGAACCGCATCATCTAGGCTCACCTTCCTCATATGCGATCCGCCCAGGATCGTTTTCATCAGGGAGGATGAAATCATGAACATTCAGGTTCAGCAGAAAGCGGGCGAAGCGCCCTTCAAGCTGAAATACGGCAATTACATTGGCGGCAAGTGGGTGGAGCCGAAATCCGGCCGCTACATGGACAATCTCTCACCGGTGACCGGGCACAAGATTTGCGAAGTGCCGCGTTCGGACGCAGCCGACATCGAGTTCGCGCTCGACGCGGCCCACAAGGCCCGCGACAAATGGGGCAAGACGAGCATAACCGAGCGCTCGAACATCCTGCTCAAGATCGCCCAGCGCATTGAAGACAATCTGGACCTCATCGCCCGGGCCGAGACCTGGGACAATGGCAAGCCGCTGCGCGAGACCACCAATGCGGATATTCCGCTCGCCATCGACCATTTCCGCTATTTCGCAGGCTGCATCCGCGCCCAGGAAGGCACAATCGGCGAGATCGATAACGATACCGTGGCCTATCACTTCCATGAGCCGCTCGGCGTTGTTGGCCAGATCATTCCGTGGAACTTCCCGATCCTCATGGCCGCCTGGAAGCTTGCCCCCGCGCTTGCCGCGGGCAATTGCGTTGTGCTGAAGCCTGCCGAACAGACCCCGGCCTCCATTCTCATCGTGATGGAGCTTATCGAGGATCTGCTGCCGCCCGGCGTTCTCAACATCGTCAACGGCACGGGTCTCGAAGCCGGCAAGCCACTGGCCCAGAGCAACCGCATCGCCAAGATCGCCTTCACCGGATCGACTTCGGTCGGCAAGGAAATCATGCGTTATGCGGCCGACAATGTCACCAACATCACCCTGGAACTGGGCGGCAAATCGCCGAACATTTTCTTTGCGGATGTGATGAATGAGGACGATGCCTTCCTTGATAAGGCTTTGGAAGGTTTCGCTTTCTTCGCGCTGAACCAGGGCGAGGTCTGCACGTGCCCGTCGCGTGCGCTGGTCCATGAATCGATCTATGACCGCTTCATGGAAAAGGCGATCAAGCGCGTGCAGGCGATCAGTCAGGACGATCCGCTCAACCCGTCGACCATGCTGGGCGCACAGGCCTCGCAGGAACAGTTTGACAAGATCATGAGCTATCTGGAGATCGGCAAGAAGGAAGGCGCCAAGGTTCTGACCGGCGGTGATCGCAAGACGCTGTCGGGTGATCTGAAAGACGGTTACTACATCCAGCCGACGGTCTTTGAGGGCAACAACAAGATGCGGATTTTCCAGGAGGAAATCTTCGGTCCCGTTGTTTCCGTCACCACCTTCAAGACGGTGGAAGAAGCGCTCGAAATCGCCAATGACACGGTTTACGGTCTCGGTGCAGGCGTCTGGAGCCGTGACACGAACATCGCCTATCGCGCCGGGCGTGGCATTGAAGCGGGTCGTGTGTGGACGAACTGCTACCATGTCTATCCGGCTGGCGCTGCCTTTGGCGGCTACAAGCAGTCGGGCATCGGTCGCGAGACCCACAAGATGATGCTCGATCACTACCAGCAGACCAAGAACCTGCTTGTTTCCTACAGCCCGAACAAGGTTGGCTTCTTCTGAGTTCCTCCCCGGAAGCCGGCGAGGGCAAGGGTGCCGGGTTCGCCGGCGCATTCCCAGGGGCTTCGGCTCCTGGGAACCCGGATCGGAATTTAGGTGAAATTAAAGGCCGGAGGTTTCGCCTCCGGCCTTTTTGATGTTGTTTACGCTGCGTAACGTTGGTCGTGATGCCGGGCGTCACCTACCGAGAACTGCCCCACCTGTTCGGTCAGTCCATCCGCCTCGCTGGCCAGCGAGAAGGCGGCGGCCGTCGTTTGCTCCACCATGGCCGCATTCTGCTGCGTCACATGGTCGAGTTCGTTGACAGAGGCGTTGATTTCGCTGAGGCGGCCGGACTGTTCGCGCGAGGCGGTGGCGATGTCGCCGATCTGGTCGTTGACCGACTGGATGCGCTTCTGGATCTGCTCCAGGCTTTCACCGGTCTTCAGCACCAGCGCCACGCCGCTTTCCACATCGCCCGCAGAGGTGGCGATGAGCTGGGTGATGTCGCGGGCGGCGGCTGCCGATTTCTGGGCCAGTTCGCGAACCTCCTGCGCCACGACGGCAAAGCCCTTTCCGGCCTCACCGGCGCGCGCAGCTTCCACACCGGCATTCAGTGCCAGAAGATTGGTCTGGAAGGCGATCTGGTCGATGACGTCGATGATCTGACGGATCTTCGCCGACGATGTCTCAATGCGCTCCATGGCGACGATCGCTTCTTTCACGACCGCCGTGGACTTGTGCGCATCCTGCATCGTCCCCGCCGTTGCCTCGACAGCGACATTGCAGCGCGACAGTGAGAGATTGACGGCCTGCGTCATGTCTCCGAGCGCTGCGGCCGCTTCTTCAAGGGCTGCGGCCTGGCGTTCGGTGCGCCGTGACAGGTCTTCCGATGCGCTCTTCAGTTCGCCGGAGCCGGAGCGGATGGCATTGGCGCTTTCGCCGATATTGGAGATCGTCGCTTCCAACCCCGCCATGGAGTTGTTGAAGTCGACGCGCAGATGATCGAGCGACGGCACAAAGGATTTTTCGATGCGAAGATCGAGCCTGCCGGCGGCCAGATTGGCAAGGCCCGTGGCGAGTGCATCGACAGCTTCTTCCAGCTCCTTGGCGCTTCTGGCCTTTTCCATTTCGCGCTGGGCGCGCTCTTCGTCCAGTTCTTCGCCCTTGCGATGGGCTTCGGTTTCCATGCGCTGCTTGTCCAGAATACCTTGGCGGAAGGATTCCAGCGCGCGTGCCATGGTGCCAATCTCATCGCCGCGGGAAACCGCCTTGATTTCGATATCGTTTTCACCGCCGTTGAGGCGCTCCATCAATCCGGCAAGGCCGGTCAACGGCTTGGTGAGGCTGGCGGACACGAAAATGCCGATCAGCGTCATGATCGCAAGCACTGCCAGCGTTGCGACAGTTGCCCAGAAGGCGAGATCGTTGGCGGCGGCCAGCACCTTGCTCTCCTGCTGGCCAATGGCCAGAAGATGCTTCTGCCCAAACACGGTGACCGGGCGATAGGCATAGAAGATGTTGCCGGCAGGCGTTTCTGCCATCACCATTCCGGCATCACTGGCGCCTGAAAGAGCCGCGAGATTTTCAGAAATCGCGGCATTCGCGCCACCTGAGAGTACGCCGGTGCGACGTTTGCCCTCCGCGCTGAGAAGAACGGCGTCGTCGATAGTCTTGCCGGTTTCTTCGGGAGTGACCACTGCGCCGATGCGATCGGCGGCAATACGCATGATGACGGCGCCCTTGCGCTGAATCTGACCCCAGTTTGAGACCGCCAGCGGCATGCCGATCATGGCCGAATCATTGTCGCCGCCGGTGAAGCCGGTCGTGCTGATGACGCCGTCCTTGCCGGCTTCGATGCGCTGGAAGAGGTCGTTGATCGCGGCGTTCTGCGGTTCCGTCACGTTGGTGAGGAAGTTCTTTGCCTTGGTCACGGAGTAGATAATGAGGCCATTCTTGTCGATCACGTAAATGTCGCTGACGCGGGTATTGCGCCAGACGCTGGCGATCGCGGCGTTGATGGTCGCGTGGCGAATGGCATAAAGCAGTCGTAACCCTTCGCCGTTGAAGGAGGCACGCTCCTCTTCGGAAACACCTTCGCGGCGGAAAGCCTGGATAATGGCGTCCTTTTCCGTCGGCACAACGGCGGTCATTGCGTCCAGCGACTGGGCGATCGCGGCATTCTGCGACAGTTCGGTGATGCTTTGTTCGACACGCAACGTATAGGCGTCAAGCTGTTTGGACTGGTTGCTTGCAACCGTTTCGAGCCTGATTTCGCTGGCGTCGATAAGGCCCGATTTGCCCATCTCGTAGGATAACAGTCCCACGGACAGGCAGGAAACCAGTGTTGCGCCCGTGACGAGCGCCGCAAATTTGGCCTTGATCGACAATGATTTAGCTTTGACAGCAGTCGGATTTGCACCCGGCATCCTGTTTCCTCCCCCCAAAAAAAACGTGACCGCACGGTGGCAAAAATTGCTTACGGTCGCGTTAAAGGGTTGCGAATTGTACGATTATTTCCCGCATGCCGTGAAATAACTTCAACAGCCACCGACATACCGTCGTTATAAAACTGCAATAGAACAGGCGCATATGCAGCGAAGATCAACGGCTGTTCATATTCATGCAAGCTTTTCGCGCTCCTTCTCTCGCCACTATCGATGATGTCTGCGGAACCCGAGCAGATGGATATGACGGAGCCCCTTTGCGATCGATCCCGGATTTTGCGGTTATCGTGCCGATGCATAATGAAGAAGCGAGTGTTGAAACGCTCGTGGCCGAGATCGTGGCTGCCTGCCAGCCGGTCGGCACCTTCGAGATCGTGGTGGTGGACGACGCTTCCTCTGACCGCACGGTGGATGCGGTGCTTTCGCTCGGTGATCGTTACCCCATGCTGCGGCTTGTCAGGCACGACCGTCAGGGTGGGCAATCGGCGGCGATCCATAGCGGCGTGCAGGCGGCGCGCGCGCCCGTCATCTGCATGCTTGACGGGGACGGCCAGAACCCGCCGGACAATCTGCCCGCGCTTCTTGCGCCGCTTCTCGCCGCCACTGCGCCCAGCCGGCTCGGTCTCGTGGCCGGCCAGCGCGTCGGCCGGCGTGATACGCTCGGAAAACGCCTTTCCTCGCGGTTCGCCAACGGATTGCGCGCACGCATCCTTAAGGACGGCACGCGCGATACCGGTTGCGGGCTCAAGGCCTTTCGTCGCGACGCCTATCTTGCCTTGCCCTATTTCGATCACCACCACCGCTATTTCCCGGCGCTTTTTAATCGCGACGGCTGGCAGGTAGCCCATGTCGACGTCACGCACCGGGCGCGGCAGCATGGCAATTCCCACTACACCAATATCGGCCGCGCGCTTGTCGGCATCCACGACCTGATCGGCGTCGCCTGGCTTTTGCGCCGGCGCAAGCGGTCAAGCTGGGCTGAAACTTTCATAACGGAGACATTGCCGTGAACGTACCGGCTTTATGGTCCATGCTGCATGTGAACAGCTGGGAAGAATTTGTATGGGTCCTGACCGGTTTTATGGGCCAGATGCTGTTCACCATGCGTTTTCTGGTTCAATGGATTTCCTCTGAACGGGCGAACCGTTCGGTCATGCCGGTCGCCTTCTGGTATTTTTCCATTCTTGGCGGTCTGGTGCTGCTCTCCTACGCACTGTGGCGGCGCGACCCGGTCTTCGTTCTCGGACAGGCATCCGGCCTTCTCATCTATGCTCGAAATCTCTGGCTGATCCATGCAGAACGCCGCCAGCATGCATGATGGTGTGGCCCTGCCGTCTGCGCAGGTAGGCGAACAGCGCCGTTGGCTGACATTTGCGGTCACAGCGATCATTGTCGTGACGGCGCTGCGGATTCTTGCGCTGGCCTTCAACCGTACTGATCTTTTCGTCGACGAAGCGCAATATTGGCTATGGGGCCGGGAAATGGCGCTTGGAGCCTATTCCAAGCCGCCGCTGATTGGCTGGCTCATTCGCGCTGCAACGATTCTGGGCGGCGGCGAGGGTACGTTTCAGGTGCGGTTGGCCGCCCCTGTGGTGCATGGCGTTGCGGCGGCCGCGATTCTTGTGCTGGGCCGTATGATCTATGATGTCAGGCTCGCCTCGCTGGCCGCCCTTGTCTATCTGACGCTGCCAGCCGTAACTCTCGGCAGCCTGCTGATCTCCACTGATACACCGATGATGCTGTTCATCGTGCTGTCGATGATTGCGGTCAGGAAGCTTGCGCAGGCACGGGCTGAAAGCAGGGGTGCGCCGGGCTGGAGCATCGCTCTCGGCCTCTGTTTCGGCCTCGGCCTGATGTCGAAATATGCGATGATCTATTTTCTGCCCTGCTTCATCGCCGCCGGCTGGCTTTGTGAGGCATGGCGCATCCGGCTGCGTGACGCGGCGATTGCCGCGCTGATCTGCCTTGCTGTCGTCGCGCCCAATCTGTGGTGGAACGCCGCGCATGATTTCATGACAGCGCGCCACACGGCTGACAATGCGAATTGGCATGGCTTACAGCTGAAGATCGGCTCCGCGCTCGAATTTTTCTTCTCGCAGGCGGGTGTGGTCGGACCATACGTTTTTGTCGGCATGATCGTTGCGACATTCCGCGCAAAAACCGGCGAAGCCCGGGCGCTTGTTGCACTTTCCGTACCGATCGTGCTTTTGATCACGGCACAGGGCCTGATGTCGCGTGCACTCGCCAACTGGGCGGTCGGGGCTTATGCGGCAGGCGTGCTTCTCGCCGTGCCGGTCCTGGCATCACGACGTTGGCTGATCGTATCCACACTGGTCCTCGGCGGCATCGTCGCCATCGTGCTGCCGCTGATGACGATTGCCGGAACAGGCTTGCGCCTGCCGAACGGTAAACTGGCGATGGCACGTTATCTTGGAAGCTCCGAGTTGGTGTCGACCGGCCTTTCGCGGGCGCGTGAGGCGGGGGCGGACGCTATCGTCGCCAATGATCGTTCGATACTGGCCGAGCTTTTTTACCAGTTGCGGGACGAGAAACAGGTGTTGACGCGCGCACTTCCCGAAACCGGTGTGCCCTCCAGCCACTATGCCCTTCTTTATCCGCTGAAGCCGGGCGAAGCGAAAAATCCGCTGTTTCTGGCAAGCGCGGATGGCTTGCCGGCATGCCTTGCCGGCGCGGCGCCGGTGGCGCATTGGACGGCCGGCCCAGGCTATGTGGAGGGTAAGGAAATCGGGCTGTGGCGCCTGCCGCCACAGTGCATTTCGGAGCGCGCCAATGGACAATGATCTCTCGCATATGCGGATCACCATCTGGGTGACGCTTGTAGCGCTTGCACTAGTGATCCTGTTTGCGACCTTTCCTTCAATCGATCTTCGCTTCTCTGCCCTGTTCTTTTCGCCTGTAGGACAGCCATGGCCTGGGCGGGAGCCGTTTCCCGAATGGCTGCGCGACACGTTGCGGGAAGGTGTCGAGCTTGCCGCGCTTCTGGCTTTCCTCGTCCTCGTCGGTAATCTCCGGTTGGGCGCTCTGCAGCGAACCGGCTGGCGGGTCTGGGCGTTCCTGTGTGGTCCCGTGATCCTCTGCGCCGGACTTCTCGTCAATGGCGTGCTGAAGGCCATGATCGGCCGTGCGCGTCCGTTTAGCATTACCGAATTTGGCGGGCATCAGCTGTTCACGCCGCCTTTCCAGTTCAGCTCACAATGTTATTCGAACTGTTCGTTCTCTTCGGGCGAAACTGCGCTGATCGCGAGCTTTTTCCTGCCGCTCTGCGTGCTTGTCTGGCCGCGCCTGCGTCCTCATGGCCGATGGGTGCTGGGCGGCCTTGCCGCCGGGGCAATCATCCTCATGTCCGGTCTTCGCATCGCAGCCGGCGGGCATTTCCTCAGCGATGTGGTGATGTCCATCCTGTTCTCTGCCCTCACGACACTGTTTCTGTACCGGGTGCTGGCGATAAGCCGTCACCGCCACCTCTTCACGGGTGATGCCGTCTCCGCCGATACGATGAGCCTTTGGCGCAATGGGCGCCATGCCGTTCTTGCCCGTCTTCGACGCTGGTGGCCGAAAATCAAGGCCGCAGTCACCCGTCTGCAACGGCCCCCGGATACGGGTGCGGCGTCATCTTAAGGGGAAGTTCCGGGTGGGGCCTCACTGAGGTGAGAGCGAGCGGCGGGACATTCCTGCAGCATCCTCGGGCTTATCCCCGTTATCTGCAACGTCTTGATTTTATTGACGTGATTAGATCCTCGGCACAAGGCCGCGGATGACGTTGAGTGAATGTGGACCCACTTCAGCTCAAGCGCAGGCTGCAAAAAACCGGAGCGAATTTGACAGCCCTCGGGGCGATTGCTCAATTTATTCAGTCAAACAGACCGGATACCGACTGTTCCTGCGCGGTGCGGTTAATCGCCTCGCCGAGCAGTCCGGCGGTGCTGACCACTCGGATATTGTGCGCGGACTGAACACTGGTGGTCGGCTGGATGCTGTCGGTGATGACGAGTTCGCGCAGCTTCGAGGAGGCCACGCGGGCAACCGCGCCGCCCGAGAGTACACCGTGGGTGATGTAGGCGGTAACGCTGGTCGCACCCTTTTTCAGCAGTGCTTCGGCGGCGTTGCAGAGCGTGCCGCCGGAATCGATGATATCGTCGATCAGGATGCAATCCTTGCCCGAGACATCGCCGATGACGTTCATGACCTCGGATTCGCCCGGACGGTCACGACGCTTGTCAACGATTGCCAGAAGACAGTCGAGACGCTTCGACAGGGCACGGGCGCGAACCACGCCGCCGACATCAGGCGAAACGACCATGACATTGTTGGTGTCGTAATGGTCCTTCACGTCGCGGGCGAGAATGGGCGCTGCGAAGAGATTGTCGGTGGGGATGTCGAAGAAGCCCTGGATCTGGCCGGCATGAAGATCGAGCGTGAGAACGCGGTCGGCGCCGGCTTCGGTAATCAGATTGGCAACGAGCTTGGCGGAAATCGGAGTGCGGGGGCCAGCCTTGCGATCCTGGCGGGCGTAACCGAAATAGGGCAGCACCGCGGTAATTCGTTTGGCCGAGGAGCGGCGCATGGCATCGATCATGATGAGCAGTTCCATCAGATGATCATTTGCCGGGAAGGAGGTGGACTGGACGATAAAGACGTCTTCGCCGCGAACGTTCTCGCTGATTTCTACGAATATTTCCTGGTCAGCAAACCGCTTTACAGTGGCATTTCCGAGAGGAACGTTCAGATACTTGCAGATCGCTTCGGCAAGGTGCCGGTTCGAATTGCCTGCGAAAACCTTCATTGCGGCCGCCTGTTTCCATGCCATCGCCTTGCGCCACGGGGCTCAATCCACCGTAACCAAAGCGTCGTTCAAGGGGAGGAACATCCGGCTGAAAAGCCTTTGCCGGATACGCCTTGTTGCCATGCGCGCCTTAATAGCGCTGTTGCTTCCGATTGCAAGAGGACTCCGCGCTTTCGCAATGATTTTCGTGAAATCTCTGTGACTTCTCCCGTCGTTTCACCTCATCCGCGTTGAGATTGCTTCCATGACGCATACTCCTCAAACGTTTTTGCGGCGATATCCTGCATAACCCTGTCGGTTGCCGCTGCCCAAGGATCGCTGCCTTTTGCCGCGACGCTTTCCTGTCCCTGCAGGCGGTGCAGCCGCACGCCATTGGCGTCGAGAATGTCCCAGACGTAAACGATATTGACCTTGCCGCCATCGGCAAAGGCCGAGAAATATCCTTTCAGGATGTTTTCCGCCGAATTGTCGTTGGAAGCGCGGATGGTCAGCCCTTTCGCCCGTGCTTCGGCTCCAAGCTGGCGCGACAGCGGCGTAACGGCCTGAACGGGTGCGCCGATGATGGGAAGGAAGCGGATGGAGTTTGCCGAGGAGGCAGGTGCAAGTGACGCCGACTGCTGCGAGGGCGCGGATTGCATGGCGGCGGCGGACGGCGGGGCCACAGCCGGGTTCTGGCGGAGCGGCTCGCCATACTGGTTGCCGTTGGACAGCGCCTGTGCCTGCGCCTGCAACGAGTTTTGCGGGGCGTAGGCGGGAACGGATGTCGCGGTCGCCGGGGCGCCGGTAGGTGCACGGTCGGCGGCGGCCGCCATCTGGTCGAGGTCGCCCTGCGTTACCGGCGTCGATTGCGAGCTATTATGGCCGACATCCACCTGCGGTGTCAGCGCTTCCGTCGTGTTGCAGCCTGACAGGGTCAGGACAAGCGCTGGAACAATGATGGCCTGACAAAGGGGGGTGAACCCCGTCCGGCTCATGCGATTTTCCCTCTCATGTTCCGCTCCTTCTTGCCCAAGGTGGCGCAATGTAAGGGCGGTTTTCCCGCTGTGTCAAACCCGGTGGCGATTTAAGCTGTGAGAAGATCGAGGTTATGGCGCGAGAGCGGTGCCGGGGCGCCGTCGGTGGTGAGATAGGTCTGGCCGAGCGTCATGGCTGTGCCGGAATCGGAATCCATCACGATCATATGCACAAAGAGCGTCATGTCTGCGGTGATCTCCTGCGGATTGCCGGAATGAAACATCTGATGCTCCATCCAGGAGGGCGAAAAACGCGCGCCCAGTGAATAACCGCAGGAGTTCAGGCGGTGCCGGGTGAGGCCACGCTCGTCCATCACGCGGGCATGCACGTCGAAGACGTCGCCGAATGTTTGCCCGGGGCGCAATACCTCCTCGATCGCTGTCAGATTTTGCAGGCAAGCGCTGTAAAGCTCCTTCTGGCGGAAATCCTGTTCGCCGATCACCACCGTGCGCATCATGGCGGCATGGTAATGGGCGCTGACGCCGGCCCATTCCAGCGTCAACTGATCCTTGATGTCGAGGACACGACGGCCGGCCTTGTAGCGGCAGAGAAGGGCATCCGCGCCGGAGCCGATGATGAATTCATTGGCAGGATAATCGCCGCCGCCCGCGAGCACCGCACCCTGCATCGCTGCGAGAATGGCGGCTTCGTCCGCGCCGGGCTTGATGAGGGGCAGTGCCGCATCCAGAGCCTCATCGGCCAGCTGGCCAGCCTTGCGGGCATAGGCGATTTCGGCGGGACTTTTGACGAGCCTGAGGGTGCTGACGAGATAGGAGGCGTCAACCATCTGGCCGAAGCTGGAAAGCTGGTTGTCCAGCAGGCGGGCGACACGGCCGGTCATGCCGTGGGTGTCATATTCTACCCCGATCTTTGCGCCCAGCAGGTCGAGATCGCTCAGCAGGTTTTTGAGATCAAGAGTCGGGTCGGCATTGGGTCGATCGACCCAGAGGAGGACGTTCTCGATGATAGAAGTATTGCGGGCCTGACGCAGATCGGCCGAGCGTGTCAGCAGGTTCAGGGAGCCGTCCGATTTCACCACCAGCGTCTGGAAGAAGCAGTAGCCGAAAGTATCGTAGCCGGTCAGCCAGTACATGCTTTCCTGCGCGAAAAGCAGCAGCGCGTCCAGCTTCTCCTCGGCCATTTTCGCGAGCAGCCGCTCGCGGCGGGCATCGAATTCTGAAAGCTCGAAATGCAGGGCCATGTCAGTCCTCAAGAATTGCGATTGCAGAAATCTGCCGGCCGTAATCCGGTTCGGCGCGGTGGGTGGTGCGGCGATAGGAATAAAATCGCTCTTCGTCCGGATAGGTGCAGAGGCCAAGATTTTCCGCCTTCACGCCGGCCGCGGTCAGGCGGTCTATGGTGAATTGCTTGAGGTCGAACAGGGCATGGCCCTGCTTCTCCGTCTCGGCGAAATACGCCGCATAGGCTGGATCGATATCGGTGAAGCGCGCCACATATTCCGGCCCGACCTCATAATTGTTCTGGCTGATGGAAGGGCCGAGCGAGGCGGCGATGCGCTCGCGTCTGGCGCCGAGCTTCGTCATGGTCTCGATGGTGTTTTCAAGCACGCCGAAGAGCGCGCCCTTCCAGCCGGCATGGGCGGCACCCACGACACCCGCTTCCGCATCCGCAAACAGGATAGGCCCGCAATCGGCGCTCAAGACGCCCAGCACGAAACCCGGCGTTGCCGTCACCATGGCGTCCGCCTGCGGGCGGCTGCCGTCATAGGTGTCATCGACCACGAGCACATCGGGGGAATGGACCTGATGCACGGTTGCAAGGCGGCCCGAGGGCAGGCCGAACCACTCTGTCACGCGACGGCGGTTCTCCTGCACCTTTTCGGGCTCGTCATGGGAGCCGAGGCCGACATTGAGGCCCTGATAAAGCCCTTCCGAGACGCCGCCCTGCCGGGTGAAGAAACCGTGGCGGACGCGGTTTTCACCTGATGCGGTCAGCAGGGGTGACTGGAGCGGGAGCGGCAGCGTTGCGTTCTGCATAGTGTGGGAATTCCTTGGAGAATATCGCTGTTGGCCCGTGGAAGAGGGTTAAGCGAGATGTTTCCTGTTGCCGCGGCATTGCGCGGCGGTGTGATGCAGTGTGCCTGCTTCGTGTGTCGTGGCGATGTTGGCCCAGAGCTTGTCGCGCTGTCAATCCACTGCGCGAAACGGCAGAAGATGGAGCGCGGGACTTGAAACGGCGATGACCTTGAAAAGTTCCCCCATCTTGCCGGCGCCTTCGCCGGCGAGGCGGTTCACTGCTTCGGCAATTTCAAGCGTCTGGTCTGGGGTTGCCTTTGCGGCAAGCGCGCCGGCTCTTTCCTTAAGGCCGAGGCCATATAGGAAATCGCCCTGTCGCAGCGTGCCGTTGACGTGAACGCCGGTTGCCTCGGCCGTTTTTACAAGACTTTCGAAATCGACATGGCTGGTCAAATCTGCTTCCCCGGGATGCGCGAGCGCGGGGTCGAAGGCATGGTTGCGCATGGCCTGCAGCGTATCGCCATAACCGGCGACTAGGTGGCCGTAATCAATGGCAAGCGCGGTGCCGCCATGGGCGGAGAGGCGCTGGCAGATTGCGGTCATGACGGCTTCACGGGCAGGGGAAATCTCGAATATGGCGCCAAGCGGCTGCCGTTCGGGTTGCGGCGGCAGCAGGGCCGGGTCTATGCTGGCAAGACCCGTCGAAAAGACAAGGTTGTCATTGGCATCGAGGCTAACCACGCGTTCGCGGAAACCCTGCGGCGTCCTGACGAATTGCCGGATCGGAATGGCGTCGAAAAGTTCGTTGGCGACAAGCAGCAGGAAACCTTCAGGCACATCGTCGAAACTGTCATGCCATGCCAGCCGACCCGCATGTTCGGCCAGAGTTTCCTTCTGGATGGCGGAAAGGCGGGGGCTGGTCTCGACAAGATGGACCCGCATCGTCTCATAAAGCGGTGGCGCGATGCGGCGGATCACTCGCAGCATGTCCGACATCATGGTGCCGCGGCCGGGACCGATTTCGACCAGCTGCGTTCGCGCGGGTGCGCCATGCCGTTGCCATGCGTGGACGACGAAAACACCGAGCATTTCGCCAAAAAGCTGGCTGACTTCAGGTGCGGTGATGAAGTCACCCGAACGGCCGAATGGTTCCCGGCTCCTGTAATAACCGTGTTCAGGGTCGGCGAGGCACAGCGAGAAATAGTCCGTGACGCTGAGAGGTCCGTTAAGCCGAATAAGGGATTTGATGCGTTGCGCGAGCGGTGTGGTCATGGCGGGCCATACCGCTTAGGCGGTTTTTGTCGCGCGATGCGCGCGCAGGACGGCCCAAAGGCCCAACAGGAACATGGGTGTGGACAGAACCATGCCCATGGTCAGCCAGTTGCCGGCGAGATAACCGATCTGCGCGTCCGGTTCACGGAAGAATTCCACGAAAATGCGTGACAGTGCATAACCGCAGACGAAGATGCCGGTGACGGTGCCGGGCCGCTTCAGAGCCTTGAAGGCATAAATGGCGATTGCCAGAAGGATGGCCAGCACGAGGCCTTCGAGGCCGGCTTCATAAAGCTGGCTCGGGTGGCGTGCAAAGGGGCCACCCGTCGGGAAAACGACCGCCCATGGGACATCGGCGATGCGGCCCCACAATTCGCCATTGATGAAATTGGCGATGCGGCCGAACAAAAGGCCTATGGGTGCTACTGCCGCGACGATATCGAACATGCTCCACACCGGAATGCCGTTCTTGCGGGCGAAGAGGATCATGGCGATCGTCGTGCCGATCAGGCCGCCATGGAACGACATGCCGCCATTCCAGATCTCGATGGCCCTGATGGGATTGGCGGCGACGGCTGACATATCGTAAAACAGGATGTAGCCAAGGCGTCCGCCAAGCACGATGCCGCCCGCTGCCCAGAGAATGAAATCGTCAAGGTGCTGGGCCGAGATTGGTGAGGCGTCGCTGGGCCACAGCCGATCCGTGCGGGCGAGGCGGCGGGCGTAAAGCCAGCCGAGCATGATGCCGGCGACATAGGCAATGCCGTACCAGTGGATCGCCAGGGGACCGATGGACAGCGCTATCGGGTCGATATTCGGGAAGGGCATGATGGCGAGTGAAGTGGGAGCGGCTATCAATCCGTATATATTCCGTCATCGTTGCTGGGCGGACAACGGATCACCCATTGTCTCAAAGGACCGGGCGATGATGCTCACCGGTTCTTTGACGCCAAGGAAAATGGCGATTGCGGTGGCGGCGGTCAAGGTGATTCTTTAAGCTGTGGCTTAACATGCCGAAGGTGACGCAAGCTCTTGGGATTTTTCGATTTCGCTTGCAAGGCGACAGTGGAGTGCCTACCTGAATGCTATCAACAGCGGGCAAGACGATGCCCCTGAACCGACGAAGGATGAGCGCCATGAGCACGACAGGCACCAATCGTTTTCTGGATGAATTTGCCAAGCTGATGACCGATGCGGCAGGTGCCGCGCAGGGTGTGCGCAAGGAAGCCGAAGCGGCGTTTCACGCCCAGGCGGATCGCTGGCTCAACAGTCTGGATGTCGTCCGCCGTGAGGAATTCGACGCAGTGCGCGAAATGGCCATTCAGGCGCGGGATGAAAATGACGCGTTGCGCGCGCGGATCAAGGCTCTCGAGGCAAAGCTTTCAGCCACGAAGGACTGATTCCCCGTCATTTTTTCAAAAAGCCCCGGATCGCAGGCGATCCCGGGGCTTTTTGTTTTTCAGCTCCCTCTGGCCCACTTGACCTCCGGTTGTCGAAAGTCGTGCTCGGACGCGAATTTTTTGGGCCTGTGGACACTTCCAAAAAACACAATCGGCAGAGTCGCTTAAGACTCTCGCCTGAGGTGATGGGGGAGGAGATATCCACTGCTCAAAAGGCAAAAATGGCGGGGAAGGGGTGGCAGCAGGACTCGGCCATTATACACTGATTTTAAATGATGATTCGAAAAGACCGGTAAGCTCCAGACAGGGTGAATGCGTTATTCTGGTGGTGTCGGGCAATCGTCTCAAATGTTTATCCCGGTTTGTATGTGCGTTTTGTGCCCGGCGTTCAAAACACGACATTCTGACCGGCTGAGAAGGTGCCGCATGAGTCTGATAGAATTTGAAATTGAGCGTCAGTCCAATCCCGTCGATATGATCGAGATTGTCGCCGCCTCGAATGACTGGTCGTTCGAGCGTTCGGGCGAAGACGAGATCGCCATGACTGTGGCGGGCCACTGGGCCGATTATCACGTTTCCTTTGCATGGATGGAAGATTTCGAAGCGCTGCATCTTGCCTGCGCCTTTGACATCAAGGTGCCGGACCACCGTGTCAACGAAGTCATTTGCCTGCTGTCGCAGGTTAACGGTCAGGTGCTGATGGGTCATTTCGATCTGTGGCGACAGGAAGACGTCGTGATCTTCCGCCAGTCGTTGCTTCTGTCCGGAGGTGCCGAGCCGAACAACCAGCAGGTGGAAGTGCTGCTCTCCAGCGCACTGGAGGCCTGCGAGCAATATTATCAGGCATTCCAGTTCGTCGTCTGGTCGGGACTTGATGCTAAAAGTGCAATCGAAGCGGTCATGTTCGAGACCGTGGGAGAAGCGTAAAATGGTATACAAGGCTTCCGGGCCGCTCGTCCTCGTGGGCGCCGGCAATATGGGCGGCGCAATGCTGTCTGGCTGGCTGAAGAAAGGCGTGCCGGGATCGCAGGTCATCGTCATTGACCCGCGCCCCTCTGACGCGATGCGCACGACGATTGCGGAAGCCGGTGCGACTCATGGTGAAAACGCGCCTGACGGCGTCAAGGCGGGCATTCTTTTCGTGGCGGTGAAGCCGCAGATGATGGAAGCTGTGCTGCCCTCGCTAAAGCCTCTGCTGGGCCCGGAAACGGTTGTGGTTTCCATCGCGGCGGGCACCACCATTGCCACCTTCGTTTCGCATTTCGGTGCGGTTGCCGCGGTGCGCGCCATGCCCAACACGCCAGCTATGGTGGGCCGTGGCGTTACCGGCGCATATGCAAATGAACTTGTGACGCCCGAGCTTAAAGCCGTGGTGGATGGATTGCTGAAGGTCAGTGGTCCGGTCGAATGGGTGGATGCCGAAAGCGATATCGATGCCGTGACTGCGGTTTCGGGTAGCGGGCCCGCCTATGTCTTTTATCTCGTGGAATGCATGGCTGAAGCGGGCCGCAAAGCCGGTCTGCCGGCGGATGTGGCCATGCGTCTGGCGCGTGAAACCGTGGCCGGCGCCGGCGAGCTTCTGCACCAGTCCACTGACGAGGCGGCGCGCCTGCGTCAGAATGTGACTTCGCCGGGCGGCACCACGGCCGCCGCACTTTCCGTGCTGATGGCGGAAGACGGCATGCAGCCCCTGTTCGACAGGGCGGTCGCTGCCGCGAAAACGCGCGCAGAAGAGTTGGCGGGCTGAAGGGACGGGTCATGAGCGGCGAAATCTCCTATGCCGAATTCGAGAAGGTCGATATTCGCGTTGGCACGATCGTGGAGGCAGAGCCGTTTCCGGAGGCTCGCAAACCGGCGATCAAGGTGAGGATCGATTTCGGACCCGAGATCGGCATCAAGAAATCCTCGGCGCAGATCACAGTGCATTATACGCCGGAAAGTCTTGTCGGCCGGCAGGTGCTGGGTGTGGTGAATTTTCCGCCGCGTCAGATCGGCCCTTTTCGATCCGAAGTTCTGACGCTTGGTTTTGCCGATGCAAACGGCGACATCGTACTGGCTGCGGTCGAACGGCCGGTGCCAAACGGTGAGAAGATGTGCTGACGGCCGTTTGCCGTTAAGCCGGAAGCTTGACGATTACCCGCAATCCGCCCATCGGGCTTGTATCGAGCGATACGTCGCCTCCATGACTGCGGGCGATATCGCGAACGATGGACAGGCCAAGGCCCGTGCCAGAGGCATTGAGGTTACGTGCCTCGTCCAGCCGGAAGAATGGCTTGAACACATCCTCGCGTGAGATTTCCGGAATGCCGGGGCCGTCATCGTCAAAGGTCATGATGATGGAGCGTGGCGCCTTGCGGATATCGACGTGGAGATTGCTGGCGTAACGCCTGGCATTTTCGGCCAGGTTGGCAACGAGGCGCGAAAGCGCATTCGGCCGCGCGATGATCCTCTCGATATTATAAAGCTCGTAGCTGAATTTCCTGCCGTGCAGTTCGAAATCGTGGCCGATTTTTTCGAGAAGATCAGGGAGCTCCAGCGTGCCGACATCCTCTTCGACATCGGTGCGGGCGAAGGTCAGGTAGGCTTCCAGCATTGACTGCATATCCTCGACATCCTTGTCGAGCCCTTCAAGGTCGGGATTGTCGCCGGCGAGGGCCAGTTGCAGCTTGAAGCGGGTGAGGATGGTGCGCAGGTCGTGGCTGACGCCGTTCAGCATGGCGGTGCGTTGTTCCATCTGCCGCTCGATGCGCTCGCGCATCAGGATGAAAGCGAGGCCGGCGCGCCGCACCTCGTCCGCGCCGCGGGGCGAATAACCGCTGATCTTCTGGCCCTTGCCGAAGTTTTCAGCCGCTTTCGCAAGCGCTTCGATTGGCTTGATCTGTCCACGCAGGAACAGGATGGAGATGGCGATTAGCACCAGCGATGCACCGACCATCCAGACGAGGAAGATGTGCGTGTTTGAGGCATAGGCCGAACTGCGGCTGGTAAAGACACGCAGCGTCTTGTTTTCCAGCTGGATGCGGATTTCGACCAGTGAGCCATTGCCGTAAGTGTCGATCCAGAACGGTCTGCCGATCTGCTGCGTCAACTGATCCGCGAGAATTCTGTCGAGGATTGAAAACAGTGGCTCGGGTCTGGGCGCAGGCAGATCTGTCTTCGGCTCGATATAGACGCTGAGATCGAGCTTTTCGCGGGCGATGCGGATGACGCGCTGATAGTCATCTTCTTCCGGGTCAGTCTGCAGCAGTTCGATGACCGCAGCGATATCACGCGTCACGGCGGAAGAGAGGCGTTCCGTCACCAATTGCCAGTGACGTTCCATGAAGACGGCGGCGACTACGGCCTGAAGAAGGATCATCGGCAGAATGATGATGAGCAGCGAGCGCGTATAAAGGCCTGTCGGAAGCCAGTGGCGCAGCCATCTGCCAAAGGAGCGCCAGGCCTTGGCCACGGCGCTTTTTTTGAACGTGTCGAGAAAATCGAGGCTCGCCATGGTCGTGCGTTCGCCCTTCGTTGGGTGCTCGTCAGTCCACGCTCAGGCGGTAACCGATTCCGCGCACCGTTTGCAGATAGACAGGATTGGCAGGGTCGTCCTCGATCTTGCGGCGAAGACGGTTGATCTGCACGTCGATGGTTCTTTCGCCCACTTCCGATTCCGCTTCCACCAGCTCGTGGCGGGGAATCGTATCGCCGGCGCGCAGGGCAAAGAGCAGCATGATCTCCTGCTCGCGATCCGTGAGGCGGATCGTTTCGGGACCGCGCCGCAATTCTTTCTTCGGAATGGAGAAGCTGTAGGGGCCGAACATGATCTGCTCGATCTTGGGCGTGTCCGGCGAAGTATTGCGCCGGAGAATGTTATTGATACGCAGCACGAGTTCGCGCGGATCGAATGGTTTGGCGAGGTAATCGTCCGCGCCTGCCTCCAGACCTGCAATGCGCGAATCCGCTTCAGAGCGAGCGGTCAGGAGGATGACCGGAACGGATTTGTCCTCATTCAGCGAACGGGTCAGCGACAGTCCGTTTTCGCCCGGCATCATTACGTCGAGGATGAGCAGATCGAAGCGAATGCCCACCATCTTGCGACGGGCCTCGGCCGCATCGGCAGCAACGGATATGCGGTAGCCCTTGTCGCCAAGAAAACGCTGAAGCAGATCGCGGATGCGGGCGTCATCATCGACGATCAGAAGATGGGACGCATCATCATCCGCCGGTGGACGTTTTGTCGGGGCCTGTGCCATCGTCACTCGTCCTCCACGACCGTCGTCTTTGTCGGACTGCGCATCTGCGCCAGGAATTTGCGCACGCAGGCGCGGGCGTCCGGCCCTAGCCCTTCCAGCGCCCGGTCGATGCGGCGGGATTGCGGTTCGCTGAGCGCCAGCGCCAGTTCCCGGCCGGTCAGGGTTGGGTAAAGCCTGCGCTGGCGGCGGTCTTCCGGGCCGGCCATCTGGCGGATGTAACCATCGTCGATCAATTGCTTGAGCACGCGCGCGAGGCTCTGCTTGGTAATCTGCAGCGTGTCGAGCAGATCCGCCACGGTCATGCCGGGCTGCCGGCTGACGAAATAGACCACCCGGTGATGCGCCCTGCCGTAGTCCAGCTTCGACAAAATGACATCGGGGTCGGAGACGAAATCGCGATAGGCGAAAAAAAGCGCCTCGATCGTGTCGAAGTCGATCTTGCCGTCGTCAACCTTCGGGAGTGCCGGTGTCTGCCTTGCGGCGGCGGTTTTGAGCGATTGCGGTGGCACTGCGGTTCCTTCATATCCTGCGCTGTCTGATCATAGGCTGACAGGCGTCGATACGCCAATATTCTGTAAACATAGCCGAAAATGCTTCCGCTCGGGAGAATGCCGCTGATCATTTTCTGTTGCGGTGGATAATATGGCGCGGGTGCAGGCGCAACTGGAATCCTGGGTGGCCTTTACCGGAAATAGAAAAGAGCGCGGAAAGGCCGCGCTCTTCTTCATTTTTCGCTGTGATAGTGGTGTTACTGGTAAACGTAGACGATACGACGGGTCGAAGGTTCTACGAGAACCGGGACGTCATTCACCCGGACATAGCGATACTGATAGTCGGGGACCTCCACCAGACGAGTATCCGCGGGGAGAACGCTGCCGATGGCGATATCGCCGTCATAGGTGACGGTGTCGGCAGGATGCTCGTCGATATAGGTGATGACAGACTGCGGCGGATCGACTTCACCGACGCGACCAAGATTCGGGTCACCCGGGTTTGGCTCCGTCTGTACGCTTGCCGTCTTCTCATAGGTCACGACCGGCACGCTCAGTTCCGTGCGGCGTTCCTTGAGAATGACGGGCGAACCTTCATACATCACGTTCAGGTACTCCGCGTGGGCCCAGCCGCGCAGGCCGTTCACCTCAATGCGGCACCAGCTGCTGCCTTCCATGCAACCATCGAGCACGGCGTTACTGCCACGAGTGGCGAGGCCGACTTCGGGATAATCCTCACCGGGGCCGGAACGGACGGAAAGGTCCGAGGCGGTTGTTGCGACCATGGCGGCATTTGCATAGCCTGCCATCAAGGTGAACGCGCCGCCAGCGATCAGCATTTTAAGCGTCTTGTCCATGTGTCTCACTCCTTTTAAGACTGGTGCTACAACGTCGCAACCATCTTGGCGTTCCACATTTTTCGCAGGCAATTCGCGCCGCTAGCCCAAAATTTCTGGTTATCTTACTGGATTTAATGCCTATTTTTGGGGTGGCCAAGCCGATGAAATCTGGAGGCTTTTTCGGCGCCATTGTGCCGCAACGGGTCGCGGGCTATAGGAGGCGGAACAGTTCAGACAGGAGATACAGGACATGGGAAAGTTGCAGGCGGGCATTATTCCGGTCACGCCATTCGAGCAGAACTGCACCATCCTGTTCGATCAGGATACCAAGGAGGGCGTCGTCGTCGATCCCGGCGGTGATGTGGACGTCATTTTGCAGGTCGTTGCCGAAAACGGCATTACGCTCAAGGAAATCTGGTTGACGCATGGTCATCTCGACCACGCCGGCGGTGCTGACGAACTGCGCGCGAAACTTTCCCTGCCGGTTGTCGGTCCCCATGAGGATGACCGCCCGCTGCTGGAGAGGATCGAGGTGCAGGCGGCGAAATACGGGATCAGCGGCCTTAAGAATGTCGTGCCGGATACTTGGCTGAAGGATGGCGATAAGGTTTCCTTTGGAGACCACGTCTTCGAGGTCTATCATTGCCCGGGGCACGCGCCCGGTCATGTCATCTATTACAACCGCGACCAGAATTTCGCCCATGTCGGCGATGTGCTGTTTTCGGGATCCGTGGGACGCACGGACCTGCCAGGCGGAAACCACGAGCAATTGATGGCGTCCATTCGCGACAAGCTTTTGCCGCTGGGAGATGATGTCGGTTTCATCTGCGGCCATGGCCCCGGTGGGCGGCTGGGCGAGGAACGGCTCAATAACCCCTATCTGAAGGGGCTCTGAATTCCGGCCCTTAAAGGCCTGCAGCACGCACAAAAAAACCCGGCATTCCTGCCGGGCTTCAACTAGAAAAGAAAGCCGTTTTAGGGTCAGCCAGCAATCTGCAGATTGACTGCCTTCGGGCCCTTGCCGCGACGATCCGGTTCCGTGTCGAAGCTCAC
>JAEXMK010000054.1 GCA_023444445.1 Pseudomonadota bacterium
GTGCCATAGGCCGTGGACCATGTGCCATCGACCTCGCGAACAAGACTGGAAAAGATGCTTTTGGGCGCCATTTTTCAACCGGCTATAGAGACACGACCCCTAGGCTCGCCAATGTAGCGTATCAAGCGTTACTTCCGGGTTAAGGAAGGTTTAAATTCCCCGATGCAGCAGATAAGCCGGCTTTTGACCTTGAAACTATGCCCGTCTTTCGACATAGAAATTGCCGCAGCAGACAAGATTTTCCGCCTCTGCCGATGTCAACCTCAATAGGACCGATTAAAAATGGCCTTCCTTGCCGACATTCTCTCCCGCGTAAAGCCATCCGCCACCATCGCCGTTACCCAGAAAGCCCGTGAGCTGAAAGCGCAGGGCCGCGATGTGATTAGCCTTGGCGCCGGTGAGCCGGATTTCGATACGCCCGAAAATATCAAGGAAGCGGCCATAGACGCGATCAAACGCGGCGAGACGAAATACACGCCCATTTCCGGTATTCCGGAACTGCGCAAGGCGATTGCCGACAAGTTCAAGCGTGAAAACGGCCTCGACTACAAGCCGGAGCAGACGATCGTCGGTACCGGCGGCAAGCAGATCCTCTTCAACGCCTTCATGGCAACGCTGAACCCGGGTGATGAAGTCGTCATCCCGGCACCTTACTGGGTCAGCTATCCGGAAATGGTGGCGCTCTGCGGCGGCACGCCGGTTTTCGTAGACGCCACGCTCGAAGACAATTTCAAGCTGAAGCCGGAAGCGCTGGAAAAGGCGATCACCCCGAAGACCAAGTGGTTCGTGTTCAACTCGCCCTCCAACCCGTCGGGTGCGGCCTATTCGCATGACGAGCTGAAGGCGCTGACGGACGTGCTGGTCAAGCATCCGCATGTCTGGGTGCTGACGGATGACATGTATGAGCACCTGACCTATGGCGATTTCAAATTCGTCACGCCGGTCGAAGTGGAGCCGTCGCTCTATGACCGCACGCTGACGATGAACGGTGTCTCCAAGGCCTACGCCATGACCGGCTGGCGTATCGGTTACGCTGCCGGCCCGCTGCCGCTGATCAAGGCCATGGATATGATCCAGGGCCAGCAGACCTCGGGCGCAAGCTCGATTGCGCAATGGGCTGCTGTCGAAGCTCTGAACGGTACGCAGGATTTCATTCCGGCGAACAAGAAAATCTTCGAAGGCCGCCGCGATCTGGTTGTCTCCATGCTCAACCAGGCCAACGGCATCAGCTGCCCGGCTCCGGAAGGCGCATTCTACGTTTACCCGTCCTGCGCCGGCCTGATCGGCAAGACCGCTCCCTCGGGCAAGGTCATCGAGACGGATACGGATTTCGTTTCCGAGCTTCTGGAAGCCGAAGGCGTTGCCGTCGTGCAGGGTTCGGCCTTCGGCCTCGGCCCGAACTTCCGCATTTCCTACGCCACGTCGGAAGCGCTGCTGGAAGAAGCCTGCAAGCGCATTCAGCGCTTCTGCGCCGATTGCCGCTGATCGGTTGGTGATCTCAAATGAAAAGCCCGGCAGCGATGCCGGGCTTTTTTGCGGCTAAAGCCCCAGAAAAAGCAGCATGATGAAGGTGGCGAAGAGAATGAAGTGCGTCATGCCCTCGATCGCATTGGTTTCACCGTCATTGAGGTTGATGGCGGCGGCGATGAGGGTGATGAACACCATGACGGTCTGAACGGGTGTCATCGCCATGATGAAGGGCTGGCCGGTGTAAAGCGCGATGCCCTCCATGACTGGCACGGTCAGGATCACCGTCGAGAGCGATGCGCCCATGGCGATATTGACCACCGCCTGCATGCGGTTGCGCAGGGCAGAGCGGAGCGCAGTCAAGATTTCCGGTGATGCGGAGATCGTCGCGACGACAACGGCCATCAGTGCGGGCGGTGCGCTGGTTCCCTCCAGGCTTTCGCTGAGGAAGGCGGACATGAATTCCGCGAGCACCCCGATCAGAACCACGCCGGCGATGATGAGGCCGATGGAGAGCGGCACGCTGTCCTCATCTTCTTCCTCCGCATGGCCTGAAGCCTGTCCGGGCTGGCCAGCGGGACGAGGCTTTTTGGGGTAGGCGTAGCTGAAGAAGTAGCTGTGTGGTCCGACCTGCATTTTGAGGAAGAGCGCATAAAGCGCGATCATCGCAAAGATCGTGAAGACAGAGTAGATGTGCCAGCTTTGTTCCGGAATGAACTCCGGCACGATCATCGAAATGCCCATTGCGGTGAGGATCATCACACCATAGGTCTTGCCGGAATCGTCATTGTAGGGCTGCTCGCCGTGGCGAAGACCGCCGAGGAGGGCCGCGAGTCCCAGAATGCCGTTGATGTCGATCATGACGGCGGAATAGATCGTATCCCGCACCAGGGTAGGCGAACTGGATTCGCTCATGATGATGGCGAGGATCAGCACCTCGACAGCAACCGCCGAAAGCGTCAGGATCATCGTGCCATAGGGATCGCCGACTTTGGCAGCGAGGATTTCGGCGTGATGGGCAACCCGCATCGAGACCAGAACGATGAGCCCGATCAGGACGATTGCGGCAATCAGTGCCGCCGTCCGTCCCGCTTCGAATATCGTATGCTCGGCCATATAGGCGAGGATTGCCGCCGGTATTGCGAGCAGCAGCATCCGCTCCTGTTTCAGAATAGAACCCACCATTGATTTTTCTTCCCCTTGTCGTCGCAGGCTGTGACGTATCGTCCCTCAGATCAAGCAGGATTTGCGCTTGAATGCTTTTGGTAGGATAGTGGTGTCGCAGGACATGCTGCTCATGCCGCGCTGTCCCATCGGGTGCAATGCTTGAAACGCGGTTGTGGTTGCGATGTCGCCTACCGAGACAGGAGGACAATGCATGACCAAAGTGGTGTATGAGATCGTTGAACATGACGGAGGTTTTGCCTACCGCATGAACGGCGCCTATTCCGAAACGTTTCCCACCTATGCCGATGCCCGTGAGGCTGCGCGTATTGTCGCCGCTGAACAGCAGGTGGGCGGCGATGACGAGGAAATCAGCTATCAGGATGAAAGCGGCCATTGGCACGAGGAATACAGCCAGGGCGGCGACCGGCCTGAGGCCGAGGTAATCGACAAGACCTTACCGCCGGCCTGACGATTTTGTTGATGCCCGGGCCTTTCCGGTGAAAAACCCGGCATCTTCGATGGTTCGCCGGCCGGTAATCATCGCGGATCGAGACTCGGCCGCGACCATTCATGAGAGTGCTAGCGCCGTTTGGGGGGAGCACTCGCGTCAGTCTCCTTAAGATGACCCTTGAGGCCTTCCACGAGGGCGCTGAAGACGGCACGGCATCGCGGCGAGGTCTTGAGATTTTCGTGCATCGCAACCCAAGTGTGGAGCGGGATGTCGATTTTCGGAAGCACCTGAACAAGCCGGGGGTCCTTGCGTGCAAGGCCGATCTGGCAGACGCCTATGCCCGCGCTGGCGCGGATCATGGCAAGCTGGGCGAGATTGCTATCGGCGCGGATTTCGAAGGAAATTTCCTCAATATCGGGTATTTCAGGATCGAGCGTGCGCATCCGTTGGATGGCCGCACGGATAAATGGCGTCTTTCGATCGAAACCGACCATGCGGTGATGGTTCAGATCATCCATGCTCTTCGGTGTGCCGGCTCTTGCCAGATAGTCGCGTGTCGCGTGAAATCCCAGCCGGAAATTGCCGATGTAACGCATGACGATCGCATCCTGCATCGGTTCGGTCATGCGAATGGCAATGTCGGCTTCGCGCCTTAACAGGTCTTCCAGCGTGTCGGAAAGGGAAAGCTCGATTTCAAGCCGGGGGTGAACCTCCTGCATGGCTGCAATGATTGGTGGCAGCATTTCCACGCCAATGATGTCAGAGGCGCTGATGCGCACCGTGCCCTCGATCTTGCCGACTTCGCCCGAGGCCGCGCGCATCAGGGCGGCGGTCGTCGCGGCGAGGTTTTCCGCATAGGGGCGGAGCGCAAGTGCTGCTTCCGTCGGCATCAACCCATGGGGCGAGCGGATGAACAGCGGAAAACCAACGGCCTCCTCCAGCGCGCCGATATGGCGTCCCGCCGTCGGTTGGGTGATGCCAAGCTCGCGGGCGGCGGCAGACAATGAACCGTCGCTCAGCACGCTGAGGAAGGTGCGGTAGAAATCCCAGCTGATATCGCGGTTCTTCGTCATAATATTTTGTATAGCCGCTCCACTGATTTCGATAATTTCGTATATCGCACATTGGGTCGATACTCCAGGCACACAAAGGAGTAAGGCAATGTCAATCGAGAACGATGCAAGTGCAGTGCAGGATGGGCGGCCTCTGGCTCTCGTCTTGGGAGTGAATGGTGGTGTCGGTGGCCAGGTTTCGCGAATGCTGCTGCAAAGGGGCTGGCGGCTGAGGGCGATGACTCGCCGAAAGCCAGCGGCTGAAGTCGCTGGCGACATCGAATTCGTGACAGGCGATGCGATGAACCGGCAGGACGTTCTGAAAGCGGCGCAGGGCGCTCAGCTCATCGTCCATGCGGTTAATCCTCCCGGTTATAGCGATTGGGAGAAGCAGGTCGTGCCGATGCTGGACAACACGATCGCCGCTGCCGAAAGCTGTGGCGCCAGGATAGTCTTTCCCGGTACCGTCTATAATTTCGGTTCGGACGCCTTTCCGCTGCTGACCGAAGAGAGCCCGCAAACGCCGTTTACGCGCAAGGGCGCTTTGCGTGCTGAGATGGAGCGGCGGCTGAAAATGGCATCCATGCGTGGGGTGCCGGTGCTGATTGTTCGGGCGGGGGATTTTTTTGGGCCGGACGCCAGAAACAACTGGTTTTCTCAGATGCTGGTGAAGCCCGGAAAGCCGGTTCGCAGCGTCCAGAACCCGGCCGCCCTTCATGCGGGACACCAATGGGCCTATCTGCCTGACGTGGCGGAGACGATCGGTCGGCTGCTGGACCGGGCAGATGAGCTTCCGGCTTTCGCCGTCTATCACATGGAGGGTTTTTGGGATTTCGACGGGCTGCAACTGGTTGAAGCCATCGAGCGGGTTGTCGGTCATCCGGTCAAGCGGCGGCGGCTGTCCTGGGCGGGCATCAAATTGGCCGCGCCCTTCGTTCCCCTGTTCCGGGAAGTCGTGGAAATGCAATATCTCTGGCATATGCCGATCCGGATGAGCAATCGCAAGCTGACGGATTTCCTCGGAACGGAGCCCAGAACACCGATCGATATCGCGATATCGACGACATTGGCGAGCCTCGGCTGCCTCGAGCAAAGGCAGGGCACGGCGAGCCTTGCTCAACCGGCCGATGCCGGGGGCAGGATGTGATGGCGAGGGTCGTGACTGGGGTGTCGGTTTGGCGTCGCGTGTTTGTCGTGATCTCGGCAACTGTGCCGTTACTGATTTTCGCGCAGGTGCTGCTGGCCGGGTTATCTATCTATTACGACGGATCGCTGATTTCGCTGCACAAGGGGCTCGGTCTCCTGATCTCGGTTCCGATCCTGTCACTGGTAATCCTTGCGCTGCGATACGGCGAGTTGCGGCCGCATCTTGGCCGCGCGCTGGTCCTGCTCGGTCTCTATTGTCTTCAGGTGGCGCTGATGAGCATTGGCAGGGAAACGGGCAATGGTTTTCTGCAGGCGCTGCATGTGCCCAACGCTTTTGTCATGGGCGCGTTTTCTGACTTCGCCGCGCGGCAGGCGCGAAGCCTCCGCTGAGAGAAAAACGCCGCATCGCTTTCAGGCAATGCGGCGTCTTTGTTTTATCCTTTATCAGGCGAGCGCCGGATAGTCGGTGTAACCCTCGGCCCCGCCGCCATAGAAGGTCGGCTGGTTCGGTTCATTCAAGGGCGCGTTGTCCTTGAAGCGGCGCACCAGGTCCGGATTTGCGATGAAGGCCTTGCCGAAGGCGACAGCATCGACCTTGCCGCTTTCCACGGCTTCTATGGCGCTCTCACGGTCATAACCGTTATTGGCAATCCACAGGCCCTTGCCGCCGGCATTGCGATAGGCCGCCTTGAAGGCTGCGTAATCGAAGGGCTTGTCACCCTGTTTGAAATCACGCGGTCCGCCTGTTGCGCCTTCAACGACATGGATGAAAGCGAGATTGCGCTTGCCGAGCTGTTCCACCACGTAATTGTAGAGCGGCTGCGGGTCGGCCTCGAAAATATCGTTGGCCGGGGTAACGGGGGAAAGACGGATGCCGGTCCGGCCGGCGCCGATCTCCTCCGCAACCGCATCAACGACTTCCAGGAGGAAGCGGGCGCGGTTTTCGATCGAGCCACCATAATCATCCGTGCGCTGGTTGGTGCTGGATTTCAGGAACTGCTCGATCAGGTAACCATTGGCGGCATGGATTTCGACGCCGTCGAAACCGGCTTCCAGCGCTGCGCGCGCGCCGCTGCGGTAATCCTCGAGGATGAGGCCGATATCGTCGATGGTGAGCGCGCGTGGCTCGGAGGTTTCGGCAAAGGCGCCGGTGCCGTCATCATTGATGATATAGGTCTTCGACTTGGCGGGAATGGCGGAAGGAGCAACCGGCTGGCCGCCATGCGGCTGTAGTGAGACGTGCGAAATGCGGCCCACATGCCATATCTGCGCGACGATCTTGCCGCCGGCTGAATGCACACCATCGGTAACCTGTTTCCAGCCCGCAATCGCTTCCCGCTTATAAAGGCCGGGAACGTCCGCATAGCCCTGACCCTGCTGGGAAATCGGCGTGCCTTCGGTGACGATCAGCCCCGCCGTGGCGCGCTGCTCGTAATAGGTGGCGTTGAGATTGTTGGGAATGGCGCCCGGCGAACGGTTGCGGGTGAGGGGGGCCATGACGATACGGTTGGCGAGTGCGATATCGCCGGCCTGTGCCGGTTCGAAAAGACTTGTCATGCGACTTCACTTTCTGGTCGGTTGGCGAAATTGCGCGGGGGACGCGCTGTCTTTCTGATTGGGTGCCGGAATGAAAGCCGCCTTGCGGTTCCCCGTCCGGCACCCCAAGGCTCAAAGCTTGGGAGGCTCAGAGATTGGATTGCAGATAATTGCGGAAGGCGTCGATGGTTTCCTCGTTGCGTTCGAAAAAAACCCATTGTCCGACCTTTTTCGACCTTATCAGGCCGGCTGCTTGCAACACCGCCAGATGCGACGACACGGTGGATTGCGACAGGCCGCTGATCTGAAACTGGTTGGCGCATACACCCATGCTGAGCGGATGCTCCTGGCAGAAGTGACTTTCCGGAGACTTCAGCCATTCCAGGAATTTCAGCCTTGCCGGGTGTGAAAGGGCCTTAAGGACTTCCTCCGGGTTCATCTGGGTTTCTTTGATATCTGACATGATCGATATTTATATCGATAATTTTCGATATAAAAGTCACGTCTCTGTGAGGACGATGGGGAGTGGCAGGTCGTTTAAAAAAGAAGGCCGCTGGATGTCTCCGCGGCCTGATAAGTTTGAAGGTCAAAACCTCCAGAGGGGAACAGCTGTCGCGTGCCTGAGCAAGCGTGACAGCTGACTAAAATATGGGTGTGGGACTAATGCAAAACAAGGTTGCATCATGCGATATTTCGCCAATTCGGAGAAAATTCTTGCGGGTAAAAAAAGAGGGCCGCCGGATAGATCCAGGGCCCTTTAAGTGTGAAGGTCAAAAACCTCCAGAGGGGAACAGCTGATGCGGTGGAACTGGGAGGAAAAGCCACCGTGTGCA
>JAEXMK010000077.1 GCA_023444445.1 Pseudomonadota bacterium
GGGCGGCTGCACCCGTTCCCATTCCGAACACGGCCGTGAAACGCCCCAGCGCCAATGGTACTTCGTCTCAAGACGCGGGAGAGTAGGTCGCTGCCAGGTCTGCAAAACGCAACAATCTATCTTCTCATCACATTCCTCGGCCCAGCCGAAAAAAAAGGGCCGCCAAAAGCGGCCTTTTGCAGTTTAAGACAAAGCTTTAAAAGCAATAAAACCGCGCACAACATCATGTGCGCCCCTTACAGGAGAGAAATTGCTCCGCAATTTACTCCGAAAGAAATCCGTCGTCGCTAAAGCTACGACGTAGACGCGACATTCGGCTTTGCCGAATGCGCTGGTAACGCGGGGTGGAGCAGCCCGGTAGCTCGTCAGGCTCATAACCTGAAGGCCGCAGGTTCAAATCCTGCCCCCGCAACCAATTTTAAAAACCCCGCTCGTAAAACAGCGGGGTTTTTGCGTTCTGAAATACTCAACAAAACACAACGCTTAAATACAAGCCGCCGCATTGCCATGAACGCCAAAACCGACATGATGCGCTATCATTCAAGCGCGGAAAAATGACGTGAAAGCCGATCCCTTAAATATCCTCAAGACCGTCTATGGCTATGATGCCTTCCGCGGACGGCAGGCCGAAATCATCAGGCATGTGATGGCAGGCAACAATGCCTTCGTTCTGATGCCGACGGGCGGCGGGAAGTCGCTGTGTTACCAGATCCCTGCGCTTGTCAGAGATGGCATGGGACTCGTTGTCTCGCCGCTGATCGCGCTGATGGTTGATCAGGTTGCCGCCCTGCGTCAGGCCGGCGTCAGAGCCGAAGCTCTGAATTCCGACCTTTCTCCGGAGGAGCGCGGCGCGCTCTGGCGCGATATGAGGGCGGGCAATGTAGACATTCTCTACGCCGCGCCGGAAACACTTCTTAAGCCTGATGTCCTTGATGCGCTTCAATCCATCGATCTGTCGCTGATCGCGGTCGATGAGGCCCATTGCCTGTCACAATGGGGGCATGACTTTCGGCCGCCTTATCGCCAGCTCGACATGTTGATCGAGCGTTTTCCAAATACACCGAGGATGGCGCTGACGGCGACGGCTGACGAACCCACCCGTAACGAGATACTCGGCCATCTGGCGATCAATGAAGCTGATGCCTTCATCGCAGGCTTCGACCGTCCCAACATCCGTTATGCGATCATGGAGAAGGACAATCCCCGCACCCAGCTGAAACGCTTTCTGAGCGGTCGGGAGAATGACAGCGGCATCGTTTATTGCCTGTCGAAACGCAAGGTGGACGAGACGGCAGCCTGGCTGCGGGAGGAAGGGCGCGACGCGCTCCCCTACCACGCCGGCATGGACAAGGCAGCCCGCGAGGATAACCAGACCCGCTTTCAACATGGTGAGGCAGTCATCATTGTCGCAACCGTTGCCTTTGGCATGGGCATCGACAAGCCGGATGTGCGTTTTGTGGTGCATATCGATCTGCCGGGAAGCATCGAGGCCTATTATCAGGAAACCGGTCGGGCTGGACGCGATGGCCTGCCGTCCGACGTGCTGATGCTCTATGGTTACGAGGATATTGCCCTGCGCAACCGCTTCATCGAGGAATCGGAAGCTGGGGACCAGCGCAAATATATGGAACGCCAGAAACTCGATGCGCTGCTTGGCCTTGCGGAAACCGCGAGCTGCCGGAGGCAGGTCCTGCTCTCCTATTTCGGGGATCGGTGCGAGCCCTGCGGCAATTGTGATACGTGTGCGACGCCGCCGGATTTGTTTGATGGCGCCATTGCCGCGCAGAAGCTGCTCTCCTGCATTTACCGCACCGGAGAACGCTTCGGGCAGGCCTATATTATCCGCGTGTTGCTGGGCATGGAGGATGAGCGGATTTCCCGGTTCGGGCACGATCGCATCACTACCTACGGTATCGGCAAGGAACACGATAATCGCACCTGGCGCGCCATTCTGCGCCAGCTGGTAGCCTTACGTCTGATCGAGGTTGACCTGTCCGGACATGGTGGATTGTCCATTTCAGAAGACGGGAGACGGTTCCTGCGCGAAAAGCCTTCCCTGATGCTGAGGATACCGTCAGCCCCGCGTGCGGCACGACGGGAGGCATCGCGCAACCCGACATCGACGGCTCTGCCGGAGGCGGACCGTGGCCTCTTTGAGGCGCTGCGGGCCAAGCGCATGGAAATTGCCCGCGCGCAGAACGTTCCGCCCTATGTGATCTTTCACGACAAGACCCTCATCGAACTCGCCGCGGCAAAACCGGCCTCCGCAAAAGAGATGGCGCAGATCGCTGGCGTTGGTGAAACCAAGCTGGAGCGATATGGTCCCGCCTTTCTCGACACGATAATGCAGCACGCTGCGGGTGAATGATCGCCAGGAGAGCGAATCAAGAGCCGGATAAGGAAAGCGGTGGGGGGGCTCAGCCCGTCGTGTCCTTGAACAGAACGTTCTGATCAATGAGATAACGCGAAAACAACGGAAGGCTTGCTCCTCCGATTGCCCGAGCCTGGCTTCCGACCGCACCTTCGACGATCTCCGGCAGTGTAACACCTTGAAGATCGTGATGCTTAAGGGCGAGCCGGGTGGCGGAAACAATTCTCGTTCTGACCCAGTCAGGAAAACCGCCATCGATAATGACACTGGAAAAATCGATGATGGAGGCGGCGGCGATAACGGCCTGCGCCAGGGCGGCGGCGGTTTTTCGGATCCAGTTTTCCAGCGGCTCGCCGAAATCGATCCACTCGTCCGGGGAGAACCACAAGGGGCGGGGATCAATGCCCCTTTCTCGCAGCATGTTTTCCAGGACGAAGATCGAAGCGATTTTCAAAAGCTGAACCGTATTGCCGTCCTGCCCCTGTACCGGCAGTGGGCCGATGGCGCCGGCGGTGCCTGTCTTTCCGGAAAACAGCGCCGAATTCAAAACCACACCACCGCCGATAAACGAGCCGATGAAGACGTAAAGAAAATCCGCATAGTTCTGCCCCGCACCGAAAACCAGCTCTGCGCCACAGGCGCTTGTGGCATCGTTCTGCAGAAAAACCGGATAGGTGACGCTTTCGGCAATTTCCGAGCGGATATCGACGTCCCGCCACCGCTCCATCTCGATTTGCGGCGCGCCCACTTCCTGGGCCCAGTTCCACAATTCAAACGGGGCGGCGATGCCGACACCGGCAATTTTTTGCCGCTCGGACGCAGAGAGTTTTGATTCGAGTTCGGATATGCCCTCGATGACAAAGGGCAATATCCATTCCGGCATGGGATAGGGATAGGTCTTGCGGAGCTTGAGCCTGATGCGTCCGACGAAGTCCATCAGCACAAGATCGACGCTTCGCCGACCGATCTTGACGCCAAAAGAAAATACGGCATCAGGATTGAGGCGCATTGGCGTTGATGGCTGCCCCACCTTGCCGCGCAGTCTTTCACCACGAATAAGAAGCCCGTCCTTCTCAAGCGAACGCATGATGACGGAAACGGTCTGTGCCGAAAGGCCGCAAAGTCTTGATATTTCGGCTTTTGACAGGCCGCCATGACGGCGAACGAGGGACAGCACGAGCCGCTCGTTATAGGCGCGCACGCCGATCTGGTTGGCGCCGCCGCTTATATCCATGGTAGTGGGCGGCGCTTGCGGCGCCGTCTCGGCAGATTGTCTCATAATGTCATCCTCCCGCCCGCCATATCCGCCGCGGCCGATATAGGGGGCTTTAGGGCAATCTCGCTATCGCAACGTTAAACCACGCGGCGATATTCCTCCTTGCCGCCCGTTAGAATGCCATACGGAATTAATAATTCAATCGGATTTATTTATTGACAGCCGTTTCCTTTGGTGGTTCCATCTGCTTCAACGGTCGTCGATCTCGGAGGAGACGGGATCGTCGGGTAACCGTCACGGTACTCAAATATCCATTGGGAGGATCTCATGAAGACCACAGTTTCCGCTCTTCTGGGCGCGCTTGCGCTTGGCGTGTCTTTCGCTTCTGGTGCATCTGCCGCCGACACGTCTGTTTGCCTGATTACCAACACCGATACCAATCCCTTCTTCGTCAAGATGAAAGAAGGCGCGACCGCCAAGGCGAAAGAACTTGGCGTGACGCTGAAGTCCTATGCCGGCAAGATCGACGGCGATTCCGAAAGCCAGGTCGCCGCGATCGAGACCTGCATCGCCGATGGCGCCAAGGGTATCCTGATCACCGCATCGGACACCAAGGGCATCGTGCCGGCCGTGCAGAAGGCGCGTGACGCCGGCCTTCTGGTGATCGCTCTCGATACGCCTCTGGAGCCCGTCGATGCTGCCGATTCCACCTTCGCCACCGACAACCTTCTAGCCGGTGAACTGATCGGCAAATGGGCCGCCGGCACCCTCGGCGACAAAGCCAAGGACGCAAAGATCGCCTTCCTCAACCTCACCCCCTCCCAGCCGACGGTTGATGTGCTGCGTAACCAGGGCTTCATGAAGGGCTTTGGCATCGACGTGAAGGACATCAACAAGATCGGCGACGAGACAGATCCGCGTATCGTCGGTAACGACGTTACCAACGGCAACGAAGAAGGCGGCCGCGCGGCGATGGAAAATCTGCTGCAGAAGGACCCGACCATCAACGTCGTCCATACCATCAACGAACCTGCGGCTGCCGGCGCTTATGAGGCGCTGAAAGCGGTCGGCCGTGAAAAGGATGTTCTGATCGTTTCCGTCGATGGTGGTTGCCCGGGTGTCAAGAACGTGGCGGAAGGCGTGATCGGCGCGACCTCGCAGCAATATCCGCTGCTGATGGCGGCGCTCGGCGTTGAAGCCGTCAAGAAGTTTGCTGATACAGGCGAAAAGCCGAAGCCGACGGCGGGCAAGAGCTTCGTGGATACCGGCGTGACGCTGGTGACCGACAAGCCGGTTAAGGGTCTCGACTCGATCGATACGAAGGAAGGTCTCAACAAGTGCTGGGGCTGATGCTTCACCGTTGAAACCCGCGGGGGCATTCGTGCCCCCGCCCTTGGACCAGGATGATTTCAGGCACGATCCGGGGGATCGGACAAAGGACCAAACGAGCGCGTTGCGCATCCCGCGGGGATGACGAGGCCGCTTCACAACACTTTGAAATCTACGCATCCTACTCTTTGGAGGCGGCCCTTGTTTCTGGGCGGTGCGATAGAGCGATCGGGAGGAAAATCCATGAGCGATCAGCCGGTGCGGGCTCAGCCGCATAATGAATTTGAAAAAGTGCTTTCGGGAAGCTCGACGCAAGTCGCCGCTTTCGATACGCACGACAAGAGCGCGCTGGAAAAATTCCAGCACTTTCTCCATTCCAGCCCAGCGGCCGTGCCGCTTATCGTTCTGGTGCTGTCGCTGATTCTTTTCGGCCTGCTCCTTGGCGGCAAGTTTTTCTCTGCCTTCTCGCTGACCCTTATCCTGCAGCAGGTCGCGATCGTTGGTATCGTCGGTGCGGCGCAGTCGCTGGTCATCCTGACGGCCGGCATCGATCTGTCGGTTGGTGCGATCATGGTTCTGTCCTCCGTCATCATGGGGCAGTTCACCTTCCGCTACGGCCTGCCGGCGGAGCTCTCCATTCTCTGTGGCCTTGCGGTCGGCGCGTTCTGTGGCTTCATAAACGGCGTCCTGGTGTCGCGTATGCGACTGCCCCCCTTCATTGTTACACTCGGCATGTGGCAGATCGTACTGGCGACCAATTTCCTCTATTCCGCCAATGAGACGATCCGCGCCCAGGATATCGCCCAGCAGGCGCCGATCCTGCAGTTCTTCGGCGCGAATCTTCGCATCGGCAACGCGGTCTTCACCTATGGCGTTATCGCCATGGTTCTGCTTGTTGCCTTGCTCTGGTATGTGCTGAACCGTACGGCCTGGGGCCGCCATCTTTACGCGGTGGGTGATGATCCGGACGCGGCCGAACTTGCTGGCGTCAATGTCAAACGCATGTTGACCACCGTCTACACCCTGTCCGGCCTTATCTGCGCCTTTGCGGGCTGGGCACTGATCGGTCGTATCGGCTCTGTTTCGCCGACCGCCGGTCAGTTTGCCAATATCGAATCCATCACGGCGGTGGTTATCGGCGGCCTGTCGCTATTTGGTGGACGCGGCTCCATCATGGGAATGATCTTCGGGGCCCTGATTGTCGGCGTGTTCTCGCTCGGCCTGAGGCTGATCGGAACCGACCCGCAATGGACCTATTTGTTGATCGGCGTCCTCATCATCATGGCTGTCGCAATCGACCAGTGGATCAGAAAGGTAGCAGGCTGATGGCAAAAGAACCCATTCTCACAGCACGCAATCTCGTCAAGCGCTATGGTCGCGTGACCGCCCTCGACCATGCTGATTTCGATCTTTATCCGGGTGAAATTCTGGCCGTCATCGGTGATAACGGCGCCGGAAAATCCTCGCTCATCAAGGCGATCTCCGGTGCTGTAACACCTGACGAAGGGGAGATCAGGCTGGAAGGACAGCCGGTGCAGTTCCGCTCGCCGATCGAGGCGCGTAAGGCGGGCATCGAAACCGTCTATCAGAACCTCGCACTCTCGCCGGCACTTTCCATAGCCGACAATATGTTCCTCGGCCGGGAAATCCGTAAACCCGGCATTCAGGGCAGCCTGTTCCGGGCGCTTGATCGCCCGGCCATGGAAAAATTCGCCCGCGAGAAACTCTCCGAACTCGGACTGATGACGATCCAGAATATCAATCAGGCAGTGGAAACACTGTCGGGTGGCCAGCGTCAGGGCGTCGCCGTGGCGCGCGCAGCAGCCTTCGGCTCCAAGGTTGTTATCCTCGATGAGCCGACGGCGGCACTTGGTGTCAAGGAAAGCCGCCGCGTTCTGGAGCTTATTCTGGATGTACGTTCACGCGGCCTGCCGATCGTTCTGATTTCGCACAACATGCCACATGTGTTCGAAGTCGCGGATCGCATCCATATCCATCGCCTCGGCAAGCGCCTGTGCGTCATCAATCCGAAGGATTATTCAATGTCGGATGCCGTCGCCTTCATGACCGGCGCCAAGGAAGCGCCGCAGGAAACGCTTGCCGCATGACGTTGAAGCTTGAGACGATCGTCGAAGACGTGCTTCGACGGGCAGAGGGTCGATCCCGTTTCATCATCGCCATTGCCGGTCCCCCTGGGGCCGGCAAATCCACGCTGGCGGATGCGCTTTGTGATGCTTTGCTCGCGCGGGGCGAAACGGCCGCCGTCCTGCCCATGGATGGCTTCCATATGGACAATGGCATCCTTGAAGAGCGCGGGCTGCTGCCGCGCAAGGGCGCGCCCGAAACATTCGACGTGCGTGGCTTCCTTGATATCGTCTGCGCCGTCCGCAAGGGCGGGCAGGAAGTTCTTGTCCCGGTTTTTGACCGCACCCGCGAAATCGCCATCGCCTCGGCGCGCGCGATTGCGCCGGATACGCGCCTGATCCTTGCCGAAGGTAATTATCTGCTGCTCAACGAGGCGCCGTGGACGATGCTTTCCGAGAGTTTCGATCTCACCATTTTCGTCGGGCCATCCGTCGAAGTGCTTGAAGAGAGGCTGCGCAACAGATGGCAGGGTTATGGGCTGGACGCTGCTCAAATCCACGCCAAACTATTTGAAAACGATCTCCCCAACGGAAAAAGGGTGATCGAAAACGCTCGTCCCGCCGATATCCGCATCGATATCTGGGAATAGATTAACATTTTTCCCCGCCCGAGCGGTAATCCCAACCTGCCGTTAAGCCCCCGTTAATCATGTGCTGAATCTTTTTGATCCACAGGGTGGGGCTTCTGTGTGTCTATTTATTGACGAGAAAATTTCCTCATATACTATATGTGGTGTTCGAGGTTCTTCCGATTCGCAAGGGTTGGGAGCTAAGACGGGAATTCGGTGCGTAACGCCATCGTGGTGAAGCAAGGCCGAAACTGCCCCCGCAACTGTAAGCGGCGAGCATCGTTCCGATTTGGGTCACTGGAGCTTAGCGCTCCGGGAAGGCTGGAATAGATGTTGTGACCCGCGAGTCAGGAGACCTGCCTTGAGCGCAAACGTCCACGGGCGGGGTGTCCGGAAGGAAGGTGTATGACGCAGATGATTTGCGTGCGCCCTTTTCTGCCCCCTCCAGAACCAGCTTCGGGGTGAAGTCATGCCAGTGCATTTGTTTGAGTTGCTACGCTCGTCGGCGTAGAGAGTGATTTTCTGCGGCTTGGAGCGTTGTCACGAAGAGGAAACGTCGTTTTCCCCTTGGAATGCAACAAATTCCTCAAGCCGTGCGCCTCGCCTGAATGACAGATCCATCGCCGCCCGATTGCGATTGCAATCGGCAATGTTGAGCCGTGTCCGAAATCGGCTTCGAAAGGGAAATTATGACCGTCACCGTTTACAGCAAGCCTGCCTGCGTCCAGTGCACCGCCACCTATCGCGCGCTCGACCGCATCGGCGTACCCTATGAGATCGTCGATATTTCCGAAGATGCTGACGCTCTGGATCATGTTCGTGGTCTCGGTTACATGCAGGTTCCCGTGGTCGTCGCCGGCGAACGCCATTGGGCGGGTTTCCGGCCGGATATGATCGGCGCGATCAGCTGAGGCGGCAGAGCGATGGGCCTGATCGTCTATTATTCCAGCCGTTCGGAAAACACCCATCGTTTCCTTCTGAAACTGGGACGGCGATTGCTTCGCCTGCCGCTCGGCGCTGACGACGACGTTCCTCAGGTGTCGGAGCCCTATGTGCTGGTTACCCCCACCTATGGGGGCGGAGGCACCAAAGGGGCCGTGCCCAAGCCTGTCATCCGGTTTTTGAACGAGCCCTCTAACCGAAATCTCATTCGCGGCGTCATCGCGGCGGGCAACACGAATTTTGGCGCAGCTTTCGCATCCGCTGGAGATATCGTTTCGCGCAAATGCGCCGTGCCGTTTCTCTATCGCTTCGAGCTTCTCGGCACGGAGGAAGATGTCGCCAACGTCAAACATGGATTGGAACGATTTTGGACACGCTGACCTCAAGCGCGCTGCGCAAGGACGCCAAACAGCCAGCCGCCGCAAACCAGAAATCAGCGGATGCCGCTCTGGATTATCACGCGCTGAACGCGATGCTGAACCTCTATGACGAGAATGGGAGGATCCAGCTCGACAAGGATCGCCTTGCCGCCCGACAATATTTCCTCCAGCACGTCAACCAGAACACGGTCTTTTTTCATAATCTCCGGGAAAAGCTCGATTATCTGGTAACGGAGGGATATTACGAACAGGAGGTGCTGGATCAGTACTCCTTCAACTTCGTTCGCGACCTCTATGACGAAGCCTATGCCCGGAAATTCCGCTTTCCGACCTTCCTTGGCGCCTTCAAATATTACACCTCCTACACGCTGAAGACCTTCGACGGAAAACGCTATCTGGAGCGTTATGAGGACCGCGTCTGCATGGTGGCGCTGGCTCTCGCACGCGGTGATGAACAACTCGCACGCGACCTGATGGACGAGATCATTTCCGGTCGCTTCCAGCCGGCAACGCCGACGTTCCTGAACGCCGGCAAGAAGAGCCGCGGTGAGCTGGTCTCGTGTTTTCTGCTGCGTGTGGAAGACAATATGGAAAGCATTGGCCGCTCCATCAATTCCGCCTTGCAGCTTTCAAAGCGCGGCGGCGGCGTGGCGCTGTCGCTCACTAATATTCGCGAATTCGGGGCACCGATCAAACAGATCGAAAACCAGTCTTCCGGCGTCATTCCTGTCATGAAGCTTCTGGAAGACAGCTTTTCCTACGCCAACCAGCTCGGTGCGCGTCAGGGCGCGGGCGCAGTCTACCTGCATGCCCACCATCCTGACATCATGCGTTTCCTCGACACCAAGCGCGAAAACGCCGACGAAAAAATCCGCATCAAGACCCTGTCGCTCGGTGTGGTGATCCCCGATATTACTTTCGAACTCGCCCGCAACAATGAGGATATGTACCTGTTCTCGCCCTATGATGTGGAGCGGGTCTATGGCGTGGCTTTCACCGAAATCTCGGTCACCGAGAAATATCACGAGATGGTCGCCGACAGCCGCATCCGAAAGAAGAAGATCAAGGCGCGCGAATTCTTCCAGGTGATCGCCGAAATCCAGTTTGAGAGCGGCTACCCCTACATCATGTTCGAGGATACGGTGAACCGCGCCAATCCGGTCGCCGGCCGCATCAGCATGAGCAATCTCTGCTCGGAAATCCTGCAGGTCAGCGAGGCGAGTGAGTTCAACCCCGATCTCTCCTATAGCCATATGGGCAAGGATATCTCGTGCAATCTCGGCTCGCTCAACATTGCCTCTGCCATGGACTCCGCTGATTTCGGCAAGACGATCGAGACCTCCATCCGGGCGCTGACGGCAGTATCGGATATGAGCCACATTTCCTCCGTTCCTTCGGTGGAAAAGGGCAACGATGCGAGCCACGCGATCGGGCTTGGCCAGATGAACCTGCACGGTTATCTGGCGCGCGAACGCATCTTCTACGGTTCCGAAGAAGGGGTCGATTTTACCAATATCTATTTCTATACCGTCACCTATTACGCCATCCGCGCCAGCAACCGGCTGGCCGTGGAGCGGGGCCAGAGCTTCAAGGGCTTTGAAAACTCCAAATATGCCTCGGGCGAATATTTCGATAAATATACCGAGCAGGAATGGCTGCCCGCGACGGAAAAGGTTCGCGACCTTTTCGATAAGGCGGGTATCGCCATTCCGACGCAGGAAGACTGGACGGCGTTGAAGCACGACGTGATGGCATCGGGTCTCTATAACCAGAACCTTCAGGCCGTGCCGCCAACCGGTTCGATCTCCTATATCAACCACTCCACTTCCTCCATTCATCCGATCGTCTCGAAGATCGAAATCCGTAAAGAGGGCAAGATCGGCCGCGTTTATTACCCGGCTTCTTATCTCTCGAACGACAATCTCGAATTTTACCAGGATGCCTATGAGATCGGTCCTGAAAAGATCATCGACACCTATGCGGCGGCCACCCAGCATGTCGATCAGGGCCTGTCGCTGACGCTGTTCTTCCGCGATACGGCGACGACGCGTGATATCAACCGCGCGCAGATCTATGCTTGGAAGAAGGGCATCAAGACCATCTATTACATCCGTTTGCGCCAGATGGCGCTGGAAGGCACGCAGGTTCAGGGCTGCGTTTCCTGCACGCTCTGAATTGAGGGACAAGAGAATGAACATCGCCGTAAAACCCGCGTCCCGCATCCGCGCGGTCAACTGGAACCGCATCGAGGACGACAAGGATCTCGAAGTCTGGAACCGCCTGACCTCGAATTTCTGGCTGCCGGAAAAAGTGCCGCTTTCCAACGACATCCCCTCCTAGGGAACGCTGAAGCCGGAAGAACAGAAGCTGACGATCCGTGTCTTCACCGGCCTGACTTTGCTCGACACCATCCAAAATGGTGTCGGCGCGGTACGCCTGATGGCGGATTCGGCCACCCCGCATGAGGAGGCGGTGCTTTCCAACATCTCCTTCATGGAGGCCGTGCACGCTCGTTCCTATTCGTCGATCTTCTCGACGCTCTGCTCGACGCCTGACGTCGATGATGCCTACCGCTGGTCGGAAGAGAACGAGTTCCTGCAGCGCAAATCCGCACTCATTATGCGGGAATATGACAGCGGCGATCCGCTGAAAAAGAAGATCGCCAGCGTGTTCCTGGAGAGCTTCCTGTTTTATTCCGGCTTCTACCTGCCGATGTTCTGGTCAAGCCGCGCCAAGCTCACCAATACGGCAGACCTCATCCGCCTCATCATTCGCGATGAGGCCGTGCATGGCTATTATATCGGCTACAAGTTTCAGCGGGCGGTGGATCGTCTGGGTGAGGCACAAAGACAGGAGATCAAGGATTTCGCCTTCGATCTTTTGCTCGAGCTTTACGATAACGAGGCAAAATATACGGAAGACCTCTATGACGGGGTCGGCCTGACCGAGGACGTCAAGCAGTTCCTGCATTACAATGCAAACAAGGCTCTGATGAACCTGGGTTACGAAGCGCTGTTTCCGGCCGAGGCCTGCCGGGTTAATCCGGCGATCCTCTCGGCGCTCTCTCCCAACGCCGACGAAAATCACGACTTCTTCTCAGGTTCCGGCTCGTCCTATGTCATCGGCAAGGCGGTCGCCACCGAAGATGAAGACTGGGATTTCTAAAGCCGGGACTGTCAGCAGGAGCCCGCAACGCTATTGCGGGTTCACCACTTGGCTTGCAAGCCGGAAGGGGCTCGAGACAGTTGCGCCGATCGCATCGAACACAAAGGCGCCCGCGCGACCGATGCCGTTTTGTCCATTGCCGTTCCGGCTTGCTTCCAGCTGCGGCACCAATGACGCCAAGGCCGCGTAGCGGTCGTGATTGAGCGGGTCTGAGGCTTTCAGTTTGGAGATATCCACGAACTGAACGCCTTCTTTCAGGGCAGCTTCCTGCACCTTCGGATCGGTGACATCCAGTGCGCCAATCCGCGTCACGTCTGCGCCGAGTATGGAAGAGGCTTTGAGGGCGCGGTCATCCTTGGACACCAAGACTGTAAGCGGCGGATTGAGCCGGCCGACCACCTCGATCTGCTTGCGGAAGACATCGGCATCGATATCGGGTGCGGCCAGCACCACCTGCAACTTTGCGATGACATCATTCCTGCCTTCGAAGCGCAACTGTCGCAACGCCTCCATGACCAGCCAGCCACCCATGCTGTGCCCGAAGACGACGATGTTCTTGCGCGGAGACTGGCGCGTGAGATCCGTCAGCAGATTGGCAAGCGCATCGCGCGAATAGGTCGCCGATTCCTTGTCCGCCACATAGCCCGTGACATTGGCCTGTGATGGCCAGGAAAAGACCAGCGGAATGCCATTCATATTGGCATCGGCAGCCATCTGCGCTGCGCGGAAGAGTGCTTCCTGGTAGCTGTAGTTGTAACCATGTACGAAAAGCGCGATCTGCTTGCCGGAGCGGGAAATATCACCGAGATCGGTGTTGAAACTCGCCTTGCTCAGCATCTGCGCCTGCGTGACAACGAAATCCTTCTTCGCATCCGGTTTGCCGGTCGACCATTCGATTTTTCCGCTCTTGTGGTTCGGCGGTATAGAGATGTCGAAGCGGGCATAATTCGGTTCGGCCGCGCGAATGGCGCTGAACCCCTTTTTTGCCTCTTCGCTTTTTTCACGCGTACTCGCCACATAGGCGGTGACGATTTTTGCGTTCTTCGCTCTTGTATCGACTGCTTGCAGCACGTCCGCTCCCGGCCTTCCGGCGCAGGACGACAGAAGGCCGATCATGAGAACGAGAGAAAGAATAAGGCGCATGGGCGGGTTACCGGTGACAACGAACCGTCCATAAATAGCCGCCCGCTAAAAAAGTTGCCACTGTTGAATAATTCGCGTGGTTTTGGCGCTGGCTGATGAGCGCGGGCATTCGCCACCTTGCCATTCGGCCAGCTTCGTTTTAGGCCGTAAAGATGACGAACAAGGTGTCGCTTTCCCGCGTTAAACTCACGGACTTCCGCAACTATGCGGCGGCCGCACTTGTCCTTGATGAGCGCCATGTGGTGCTGACCGGCGACAACGGTTCCGGCAAGACCAACCTTCTGGAGGCGGTTTCGTTTCTTTCTCCAGGGCGCGGCCTGCGCCGTGCCGTCCTCTCCGACGTCACGCGCGTGGGTGCCGAGGCCACGGGTTTCTCGATCTTTGCAGATGTCGAGGGCATGGAGGGTGAAGTCGCCATCGGCACTAGGATAGAGGGGGATGGCGAAGTGGTGTCGCGCCGCCTGCGGCTGAACGGAACGCCGGTGAAATCCGTCGACGAATTGACGGACCATCTGCGGGTCCTGTGGCTGACGCCCGCCATGGATGGCCTCTTTACCGGCCCGTCATCGGACCGCCGGCGTTTTCTCGATCGGCTGGTTCTGTCGCTCGATCCGGGTCATGGCCGGCGGGCAAGCGATTTCGAGAAAGCCATGCGCGGCCGCAACCGTCTGCTTTCGGAAGGCCGCTTTGATCCTGTCTGGCTGGATGCCATTGAAAAACAGATGGCCGAACTCGGCATCTCCATGGCGGTCGCCCGTTACGAAATGCTCGGTCTGTTGAAAACTCTGATCGAAGGCAGGGCCGGCGATGCGGCCTTCCCATCCGCAGCGCTATCGCTCGCCGGCTTTATGGATGACAGGCTCAACCGTCCGGCCGTCGATCTGGAAGACGAATATGGTCTCATGCTACGAGAGGGCCGGTATCGGGATGCAGCCGCAGGCCGCACGCTGGATGGGCCGCACCGTGTCGATCTTTTCGTTCGCCACGCGGAAAAGGACATGGAAGCCGAACGCTGCTCGACCGGGGAGCAGAAGGCGCTGCTGGTCGGGCTGGTGCTTGCGCATGCGCAGCTCACCGCCAATATGACCGGTTACGCGCCGGTTCTGCTGCTGGATGAAATTGCCGCCCATCTGGACGAGGGCAGGCGAGCCGCCCTGTTCGATCTCATCCACGCGCTGGGCGGTCAGAGTTTCATGACCGGAACGGATGCGGCCATGTTCTCCGCTCTCGGCGAGCGGGCACAGTTCTTCAATGTTTCCCATGGGAGCATCACGGCATGACGGCAGAGAAATGGAGTACGGCATGGACCCGCTGAGCCCGGAAGAAATCGAGCGTTACAAGCGCCATATCCTGCTGCCGGAAATCGGTGGCGCCGGCCAACAACGGCTGAAGGCGGCGCGGGTGCTGGTGATAGGTGCCGGCGGGCTCGGCGCGCCCGTCCTTCATTATCTTGCCGCCGCCGGTGTCGGCACCCTCGGCATGATCGATGATGATGTGGTTTCCCTTTCCAATCTCCAGCGGCAGGTGATCCACGATACCGGCACCATTGGCGAGCTGAAAACGGAAAGTGCTCGCAAGGCCATCGCCCGGCTCAATCCCCATGTCCGCACGCTTGTGTATGAGGAACGCTTCTCGCAGGTGTGGGCGCATGACCACCTGCCATCCTTCGATCTCTTGATCGACGGCTCGGACAATTTTGATACACGTTATGCCGCAGCGGACGCCGCAGAGGCTGCAAAAAGACCGCTGGTCACCGGCGCCGTCGGTCGTTTCGATGGCTCGGTCACGGTCCTGAAACCCTATGAAACCAGTGCCGACGGTAATCTTTTCCCCGGCTATCGCGACCTGTTCCCCGAGCCGCCACCACAGGGGCTGATACCGAATTGCGCGGAAACGGGCATTGTCGGCGCGCTGACCGGTGTCATCGGCACCTTAATGGCCATGGAGGCGATCAAGGTGATCACCGGTGCCGGTGAGCCCCTCATTGGCCGCCTGCTCCTTTATGAGGCCCTGTCGGCACGTTTTGATACGGTGCGATACAAGCGTCGGACGTCGGGCAGGAAACCATGATCGAGATCGTGAAGATAGGCGACGAATTCGACCGCTGGCAGGACTTGCTGGCACTCATCATGGCGTCCTTTGCCTATATGGATGGTATCATCGACCCGCCATCGTCGGCACATCGTCTGACACTCGAAAATCTCGCCGAAAAGGCAAGCGCAGAGGTCGCTTTCTTGGCAAAGGACGGCGACGAGTTGTTAGGCTGCCTGTTTTGCCGGCCTGAACCGCCAGTCTCGCTTTATGTCGGCAAGCTATGCGTTTCCCCGAAAGCGCAGGGAAAGGGTATCGGCAGGCTGCTTCTGCACCAGGCCGAAGCGCTGGCTCGGGAACTGGCGCTGCCGGCGCTCAGGCTGGAAACGCGCATTGAGCTTCTCACCAACCATGCAAAGTTCGCCGCCTGGGGTTTCGTCAAGACTGCGGAAAACGCCCATGCCGGGTATGATCGTACGACTTCGATCGAGATGACCAAGATCCTCGGCTGAAGCGACTTCCCAAGATACGACTGGGAAGAACGGGGAGGTCCGATATATGGGCCTCTCTGTCTCAGAACTCAGTTCCGCCCCGGCAACACCCGGTTTGGTGGGCGGTGCCCGTCAAACAAGGTACGGATGTTGATGATGACCTTGTCACCCATTTCGATGCGGCCTTCGATCGTTGCCGAGCCCATATGCGGAAGCAGCACGACCTTGCCTTCCTTGGCGAGCTTGATGAGCTTGGGGTTCACCTGCGGCTCATTCTCATAGACATCGAGACCGGCCCCGGCGATCTTGCCCTCGCGAAGGCACTGGATCATCGCCGCTTCATCAATAATATCGCCACGTGCCGTATTGACGATGTAGCTGGTCGGCTGCATCAGGGCCAGCCGCCGTGCCGAGATCAGGTGGTAGGTCGCCGGTGTCGAAGGGCAATTGACCGATACGATGTCCACCCGCGCCAGCATCTGGTCGAGACTGTCCCAATAGGTTGCCTCCAGCTCCGTCTCCGTCGCCGGATTGACGCGTTTGCGGTTATGGTAGTGAATGGAAAGGCCGAAGGCCTTGGCGCGCCGCGCAACGGCCGTGCCGATGCGGCCCATGCCGACAATGCCGATACGCTTGCCGGAAATGCGGCGCCCGAGCATCCAGGTCGGAGACCAGCCCAGCCACTCATCGGCGCCATTGGCGAGCACGCGCGTGCCCTCGATCATGCGGCGTGGCACGGCCAGCACCAGCGCCATGGTGATATCGGCGCTGTCCTCGGTCAGTACATTCGGCGTATTTGTGACGGTGATGCTCTTCCGGGCCGCGGCATCGACATCCACATGGTCGATGCCGTTGGAGAAGCTGGCGATCAGCTTCAGCTGCGGTCCGGCTTTCTCGATCATCGCGGCGGTGATGCGGTCGGTCACGGTCGGTACCAGAACGTCCACCCGCTGCATGGCGGCGACAAGCTCTTCCTCGCTGCGTGGGCTGTCGTCGATATTCAGTTCCGCATCGAAGAGCTCGCGCATTCTGGTCTCGACAACGTCAGGCAATTTGCGGGTGATATAGACTGTCGGTCTCTTCTTGTGGGTCATCGTTTGCCGCTGCCTTGTTCAGAAGTCATTAACCAGAAAGAGCGATAATTTCTTTCAATCAGGG
>JAEXMK010000082.1 GCA_023444445.1 Pseudomonadota bacterium
CGCGCAGGCGAGGCTCGCGGGGCTCGGGCTCGCCGGCTCGGGATCGCAGATCCAGACGGTCGTGCTCGGCCGCAACGCCCCGGCGCTGGAGGCCGCGAAGGCGGTTCAGGCGGCGGGCTTCGACTGCCGCGCCATCCGGCCGCCGACCGTGCCGGAAGGCACCGCGCGGCTGCGCATCGCCATCACGCTTAATGTAGAAGACGGCCAGATTGCCGACATGATCGGGCTGCTTGCCCTTTCGCTGCGGGAGGAAGCGGCATGAGCCCGCGTTTTGTCATCTCCGGCACGGATACCGGCATCGGCAAGACGGTTTTTGCCGCAGCGCTCGCCCATGCGCTTCAGGCCCATTACTGGAAGCCTGTTCAGTCAGGGCTTGGGGAAGAAACCGACAGCGAGACGGTGGCAAGGCTTGCCGGCGTGCCGCACACGCGCATCCTGCCGGAAGCCTATCGGTTGAAGACGCCGGCCTCGCCGCATCTTTCGGCGCATCTCGACACTGTCACAATCGATCCCGCACTTTTACAGCCGCCGCGACTGGATGGACCGCTTGTCATCGAAGGCGCAGGCGGGCTTCTGGTGCCGCTGACGGAGAGGGTACTCTTTGCCGATGTCTTTGCCCGCTGGCAAATTCCGCTCATCCTGTGCGCCAGAACCGCGCTCGGCACCATCAACCACACGCTGCTTTCGCTCGAAGCACTGCGGCAACGCGCCATTCCCGTGCAGGGTGTGGTTTTCATCGGTGATGAAGACAGGGAAAACCAGCGCATCATAACCAACATCGGCGCGGTGCGTCTGCTCGGGCGGTTACCGCGCCTGGTGGATCTGACCAGCGAGGCGCTCTATCAGGCCTTCGCCCAACACTTCAATCTCGCTGATTTTCTGGAGGTGCCGGCATGAGCCGTTCCCCGGTCTGGCATCCCTTCACCCAGCATGGGCTGGAACCCCCAATGAAACGTGTAGTCTCGGCGCAAGGGGCGTTTTTGGTGGATGAGGATGGCAACCGCCTGTTCGACGCCATTTCATCCTGGTGGGTTACCACCCACGGGCACCGGCATCCGGCGATCATGGCGGCCATCCGCGCCGCGACCGAAACCCTGGACCAGGTCATCTTCGCCGAATTTTCCCATGAGTCCGCTGAGACGCTCGCCCGCGGGCTGATGGAGCTTGTCCCTAGTGGGCTCAGCCATGTGTTTTATTCCGACAGCGGCTCGACGGCGGTGGAGGTGGCACTGAAAATGGCGCTCGGTTATTTCCACAATCGCGGTGAAAAGCGCGACCGTATCGTGGTGATGGAGCATGGCTACCACGGTGATACGATCGGCACCATGTCGACAGGCGAGCGCGGCGTGTTCAATGCCGCCTACGAGCCGCTGCTTTTCGGCGTCGACCGTCTGGCCTTTCCGGAGGCGGGCAGCGAGCAGCGTATATTGGATATGTTCGAGGCGTATTGCCGCTCGGGCCGCATCGCCGCCCTGCTGATCGAGCCACTGGTGCTCGGAGCCGGCGGCATGAAGATCTATGGCGCAGATGTTCTGGCCGGGCTGAAACAGATAGCCGAACGCTACGGCTGCCTCGTCATTGCCGATGAGGTGATGACCGGCTGGGGCAGGACCGGAACCGTGTTTGCCTGCGAGCAGGCGGGAATTTCGCCGGATATTCTCTGCACCTCCAAGGGGCTGACCGGCGGTTCCCTGCCGCTGGCGGCGACGCTGTGCAACGAAGAGATTTTCGATGCGCATTTTTCGACCGACCGTCGCAGAACCTTTTTCCATTCGAGCTCCTACACGGCCAATCCGATCGCCTGCGCCGCTGCCGTCGCCAATCTCCAGGTCTGGCGGGATGAACCGGTTCTCCAGCGCATCGGGCAGGTGCAACGGGCGCTGGGCGATAATATCAGGCGATTTGCAAATGATGGCCGTTTCGCCAATCTCCGGCAGGCAGGCACCATCGCCGCGCTTGATCTCGTGGTGCCGGCCGGCGGCTATCTTTCTGAGGCCGGTCCGCGCATGCGCCAGCTGTTCCGCGAGCGCGGTTTCCTCATCCGTCCGCTCGGTAACGTGCTTTACCTGATGCCGCCCTATTGTTCGACGGCTGACGACCTGACACGTGCCTTTGACGTCATCGATGAGGTGGGCGGGCTCGTTACCCGGGGTGCAGCGGCAATTTTTAGCGCCGCCGGGACATAGAAAATGGCGATGTTCAGACCATTGGGAGAGCCCTGACAATGCGGACGCACTCTTCCCGTATGACCGGCTTTGGCCATGCCGTTCCGGCCCGTTGCGTCGACAATGCCGAGATCGAGGCCAATCTGGGGCTGGAGTTCGGCTGGATCGAACGGCGGACCGGCATTCGCTCCCGTTATTGGGCAGAGGCGGACGACACGTTAAGCGGCCTTGCCGAAAGAGCCGGCGGGATGGCGCTGGCCGACGCGAAAATCAATGCTGATGACATCGCTTTGACGCTGCTTGCCACCTCCACGCCGGACCATCTTCTGCCGCCTTCCGCGCCGCTGCTTGCGCACAAGCTAGGCTTGACGCGATCCGGCGCGATCGATCTTGCCGGAGCCTGTTCCGGTTTTCTTTATGCGCTTACCCTCGCAGATGGTTTTGTCCGCACCCATGGCCGCGCTGTCCTTGTCGTCGCGGCCAATATACTCAGCCGCCGCATCAATCCGGCGGAAAGGGCGAGCGCCGTCCTGTTTGCCGATGCCGCCGGCGCCGTGGTGCTCACCCCGAGCCCCGAGACGAAACGCGGGCTGTTGTCGGCCGATCTCGTTGCCGATGGCAGCGGTTACGATCTCATCCAGATTGCGTCAGGCGGCAGTAGCCAGCCCTTTTGCGCTGATAAGCCCGCCGAAGATGCCCTGATGACGATGCGTGATGGCCGGGAGGTTTTCTCCCGTGCGGTGGCGCTGATGACCGAGAGCTCTCAGCGCGTGCTGCACGAGGCGGAACTGAGCGCTGCCGATGTCTGCCGTTTCGTGCCGCATCAGGCCAATGCCCGCATGTTCGATGCCGTTTGCGGCAATCTCGGTATTGTGCGGGAGAAGACGGTCCGCACCATAGAAAGCTTTGGCAATTCGTCCGCCGCAACCATCCCGTTGTCGCTATCCATCACCAATATCGAACGACCCCTTGCGGACGGCGATACCCTGCTTTTGACCGCGGCTGGTGCGGGCATGACGGGCGGAGCCGTGGTTTATCGCGTTTAGCGTTGCGGTTTTCCCGGTGAGGGGCTGCGTCAGCGCCAGAACACGAGCGCCATGCCAATAACGACAAGGGCGGCTCCCACCCATGCACCGGATGCGGGCCGCTCTCCGGTTCTGAGCCAGAGCAATGGCAGGATAATGACGGGCGTTGTGGCCGAAAGCGTGGAGACAATGCCGACCTTGCCGCCGGAAAGCGCAAAAAGCAGCAGTGTCATGCCGAAACCGAGCGCGATGATGCCGGTCAGCGCCGTCTGGAAGAATATGCTGCCCGTCAATGGTCCGTTGGGTTTGACGGCCTTGATGGGGAGCATCGTCAACATCGTAAGGCAGATCGCCGCGACACCGACTCGCAGCATGGATGCGGCAATGGGATCGACACCCGCTGCCATGACAGGCCTTGCGATCAGGGAGCCAACGGCCTGGCTAAGAGCTGCGAGAAGGCCGACGAGCACGCCGAGCCAGAGCGGCCCCTTCACGCTTTCCCATGCGTGCAGCTGGGACTGGCGCTTGCCGAAAAGGATGGCCAGCAGAACGCCCGCAAGGGTGAGGCCTATGCCGGCTATGGCTGTCACGGAAAGCTGTTCCCCGAGAACCGCCCAGCCAAGCACGGCGGCAATGGGAGCGTTGAGCGCGAACAGGATTCCCGAGCGGCGCGGCCCCAGCCGATTAAGGCAGGTGAAAAGCAGCGTATCGCCAACGAAGATACCGATGAAGCCGGAAAGCAGCAGCGACCATAGCGCATCCGGCTGCAAGTCCCGCCAGGTTCCCGATGCGAGGACGTATAGACCAAGCACCGAGGCGACAAAAAGCTGCCTTGTCCTGTTGAAGGCAAGCGCACCGAGATGCCCCGCCGGGCGGGCGGCAAGCAGCCCCGTCATCGCCCAGCAGGTTGCAGCGCCCACGGCGGCCAGTTCATAGATTACCATCTCGTTCCACCGCTCCGCTGTTGCCTCATCCCCACGCCGGTCATGCGTGCTTGCGCGCCCATCGCAAATTCTGCGTTTCCCCGCCATACCCATAGGCGTCGCCATCCACGGCGTGAACCAGCACATAGCTTGCTTCGTGTACGGGGCCAAGCAGCCTGCTCATCTCTTCATAAACACGGCGCACCCATTCGGTCGTCTCGTCTTTTATGTTGGTGTGGTCGGTAATCGAGACCTCGACGTAAAATGTGCCGACCTTCTGTTCCGCGACGCTCGACCCGGCAATGATCCAGTCGACGGGATCGGCACTTTCGACGAGGACGGCGGTCACTGCCGGGTCTTTGTGCAAGATTTCTGCAGTCAGCCGGGACAGGAGGGCAGCGACTTCCAGTTGCGGGTCGGCGGCATTTTGGGGTCTGGTGTAGCGGGCTTTGATCATGGGCATGGTGTTATCTCCTTGTTGCCGGAGACCACCTTGCGCAAATTTCACCATAATGAGAAGATAATGATTATTATTCCATTCATAGCGATTTCATATGATTGACCTCGAAAGCGTCCGCCTCTTCATTCTTTCCATCGAACTGGGCAGCCTGACCAGGGCAGCCGAGGCTGCGGGAACCGTGCAGCCGGTCGTCAGCCAGAAGCTGAAGCTGCTGGAGCAGCGTCTCGGCAGACGTTTGATCGACCGTTCGCCACGCCATCTTCGGCTGACGGAGGACGGGCAGGTGTTCCTGCCCAAGGCGCGCGAGTTGTTGGCCAAACATGAGGATGCGCTGAACTTCAGTGAGGAACCGCCACTGCATTTCGCGCTGGCGGCTAGCGATCACGCGATCGGGACCCGCCTCTCGGCAGCGATTAGAGCGATGCGCATATCGCTGCCGGCCAATGCCGTCATCGATGTGAGTATGGGTTTCTCCCGCCACGTGAAGGAAAGCTTCGTATCCGGACTGGCCGATGCCGCTCTCATCCGGCGCAATGGCGGCGGGTCCGATGGCGAAGTGCTGCGCACCGACAGGCTGGGATGGCGTGTGGCCCCGGACTGGCGGCCACGCGCCAACGGTGCCGTTCCGCTCGTGTCTCTTGGAGCCGGATGTGGTGTCCGGGATATCGCGATATCCGAGCTTGGAAAGGCTGGCGTGGCCTGGCGCGACGCCTTCACGGCCGGAAGCTGCTCGGCGCTCCTTGAAGGGGTGTTTGCCGGTGCGGGTATCGCCGCCCTCGGCGACATCAGCGCCCGAGGACTGCCTGACCGCGGCGCCGAACTCGGCCTGCCACCGTTGCCTTCCTCAGACATCGTTCTTTTGTCCCGCGCGCGAACCCCGGCCCATGCCTCGGCCATCAGGGCTCTGGTCGCTGCGGTATCGGGCGCGTCGGCTTCTTCGCGCGATCTCGACTGAGCCGGCCTTATCGCCTTTGCCGAGCCGTACATCCTGATCGAAGGCTGCTATCTCGTCCGCGATGGGGCATGCGTCAGTACCCCTGGTCATTGACGTGACGGAGACGTGGTCGCCAGTGAAGAATGCCGAGCGGATTCAATCAGAGGAGATCCGGCAGCCACTGGTTTGGGTTCGTATCAGTTCAAGGCGAGTGAATTTGGAGTTGGTTTGGTTGTCGTTCCAAATCCATCAAAAGGAGCTATCCGTGCAGCGCTCACGTTATAGATAGATGCAAGTCTTTTGCGCTTCTGATCCTCCTTTACGCATTTTCAGAAAGGAAGATCTGAATCTCTGTGGCGATGGAAACTCCATCGCCCGGTAATCGACCCAATAATTTGGAGATCGTCTCGACGGCAAGCCGCGCCTCCAAGAGTGGCCTTTGGTCAATGACCGCGTTGATCTTCCTGGATTTTAGGAGCATTCGTCGGTCAGGAGTAAGTTCGTGGGTGATGACAACGGTATCATCGACCCGCCCCAGCCGTTGAAGCATGGTTACGATCGGCATCGCACCGGCAGGTATTCTCGCCTGCGTGATGGGGCGCAGATGATCCCGGTCCTGGCTGCGGAGAAGGCGCTACTTACGCCGGCGAAAATCCGTTTTCGCAAAGCTCCCGCAGCTCCACCGGAGCGAGATGATCAAGCGAAAGCTCCGGCAGCAGATCATTGTCCGCTTCCAGATTCCGCGCGACCGATGCGGTGAAGATGCGAATACCGGCTTCGTGCAGGATGGCAGGACGATTGACGATGCGGCCAAGAAGGACGGTTGGTAAAAGACCGAAGGGCACATCCTCGAAGATATAGCGGCTGTCGATGGAGGAAGGTCCCATGCCGCCTCGTCCCTCGCGATGCATCTGCTGGTTCATTTCCGACACAGAGGCGAGAGGTACATGAAAGGAGAGAGAAAAGTGCTCTCGGACCGTCTTTACCTCAAGGCCAAAGCTCTCGGCGATTGACAGTCGCTCTACGTCGAGCGCTTCGATCAACTGCCCGACCGCCGGGGTCACATGCTCACCCTGTCCCCAGCTCTCTGCCTTTTCCATCCGTGTCAGATTGAGCAATGCGATTCCGAGATGATTTTGCGGATTGAGGTTTGAGAGCGCGATGGCAAGCAAACCGTCGCGTTCGACGAAACGATCACCGAAGAGTTCAGTGCACAGGCTATGACCCTCAGCGGCTGCCGACTTCGGCAGGGTGGCAAAGTCCACCTTCTGGCGGATGGTGTTGACAACGACGCTGCGCCCGTCGGTTTGACGACGGGCCGTCAGAAGCGTGGTCCCCCACGCAATGATCGGCAGGCGGAGTTGTCGTTCGGACAGCCGCTTCGACAGATAGAGCGCTCCAAAGGAGCTATGAGAGCTGATGATGACGGGGAGTCCCTGCCGCAAATGCGGCAGTGCCGCGTCGATAGCGGCACGGTGACCGTTGGCGGGCATTGCAATGATGACCGCATCTGCATCCGCAATAGCGGCCTCGCAGGTTGCCGCGACGTCGACTGGACCGACGAAGTCCAATGCGCCGGTAGCAATGAGCGGTTTGCCTTCCGACAAGGGCGTAGCACTGCGCCCGGAGGGCGACCACAGTGACGGGCGATGTCCCGCTTCGGCGAGAAAAGCCGCCATGCCATAAGCAATCGAACCCGCACCGAGAATGGCTATCCGCATGTCATCTATCCTTTCGGTTGTAGGAGTAGGCGTGGCGCCACCCTCTGGTCTCTATCTTTCGCGCAGGACACAAACCGGTTCTGTACATTCCCAGCCGATCGTTGCGCAAATGCATCATTTTTTCTGGCACGCCGGAAACCGCGTTCTCGGTTCTCCTGCCTCATTTATCAGCGCGCCTGCCTACACCCTCAGCAAGTCCTGGCTCCTTCGAGTAAATGCATGTGCTGCGTGAGCAAAAGCCGCGCCCTGAGGCTTAATTTTCTGCACAGTTCGAAGTCAGCGAGCCATCTTTTTCATCTTCTGCCACTCGAACGAAAAATTCTCTTTTGTCACTAGCAGATATCATGCGTTTAATGCACATTAAATTTGTCATAATGCAAAGGATGCATGATAGCGATGGAGATACGCGAGCTCGAGGCGTTTCTGGCGGTAATGTCCGCAGGCAGCATTACCGGTGCTGCGCGCCTCCTTGACCGTTCGCAATCTCAGGTGACGCGCCTCATTCAAGATCTCGAGACATCGCTCGGATTTCCGCTGTTCGATCGCAATGGCCCGCGTATTACGCCGAGTGACAAGGGGGTGGCTTTCCACGCCGAGGCGGAGCGCTTCATCAGCGGCATCGAGCATCTGCGCAACCGTGCCCAACGCATCAGTCTTAGGGAGCCTGAGCCGGTCGAGATCGCGGCGACCCCTGCTTTTGCAACCGGAATGGTGCCGCTCGCTCTCGCGGAGTTACCCGAAGCCCTTCTGCCGCACACGGTTTTTTTAAGGAGCATGCCGGCCGAGGCTGCAGTCCAGGCGGTGCTGGGACGGACTGCGGATTTCTGTGTGACGTCGCTTCCGGCAGAGCAACCGGGTCTCGAGGCGCATGGCTATTTCCAGGGCCGCTGTGCAGCGGTCTTGTCCGTCAACGATCCGCTGGCCGCCAAGGATGTCGTTTCTATTAGCGACCTTGCCGACCAGACGATCATTACACTAGCGAACCCATTCCGTCTGCGCCGCCGCGTCGACAAGGCGCTGCAAGAGGCAAATGTCCGGGCACGGCGGATCATCGCCACGAGCGCGGCGATGAGTGCGGTACAGGTCGCGTCGACAGGCATGGGAATTGCGATCGTTGAGCCGGCTACCGCTTACGGTCCCTTGACCGCGGGCGTGACTGTGCGACCGCTCGACGTCGACATTCCGTTTCTATGGGGAATTTTCTCGGCAACAGCGCGCCCGCTGTCAGCCACCGCCCAGGAGCTGATCCAGCTGATTATCCGTGTGGCCTCAGCCCGCATGCCGGATTTCACCGCCCACGATCCGCGCGCCTCAGGGCGTGTGGCTGACGTCACCTATGGGGGAACCGTCGAAGGGGACGCTCCCTTATCAGAATTTTCTGCCCCGTCGACCCCAATCAAGAAACAACAAAGGAGAGTGCCATGAAAGAGTTTAAAGCGACCCGCCGTTCTACCCTCAAACTGCTCGCTGCCGGCTCCGGTATCCTGGCGGCGCCTGGCCTGATGCGCTCCGCCCACGCGCAGGGCAAGGTCGTCAACATCACGACCTACGACAAGTTCGTGCCGCAGTCTTTCATCGATCAGTTCCAGAAGGACACGGGGATCGAGATCCGCATCCGTCTGACGGACGATCAGGGCAAGCAATACAACATTCTGACGGCCGAAGGTGCCACGCCGTCGACCGATATCGTGACGGTAACCGGCCACCGGCTCTCCCAGTTCATCGGCTCCAACCTCCTTTCGCCGCTTGATACCAGCCGACTGAAGAATTGGGACAAGCTGGCGGCAGCCTACAAAGGCGCACCGCAGCTCACCATCAACGGCTCCACCTACGGCGTGCCGCTTCTGGCGGGCTTTGAAGGTCTGGCCCGCAACACGGAATACACCAAGCCTTCCGACAGCTGGGGCATGATGTTCGACGAGGAATACAAGGGACTGACCTCCTACATCATTTCAGACTTCCTCTCTCTGACCATGCTGTATCAAGGCAATGACGGCGATTATGTCACCTATGAAGGCAAGGAAGCCGTTGCCCAGGAAGCCACCAACAAGGCGCGTGACTTTCTGATCAGCCAAAAGGACAAGGTCCGCAAATATTACGATGCAGGTTCCGAAGTGCAGCAGATGTTCCTGAACGAGGACATCTACGTCGCGCAGGCCTGGTCCGGTCCGACGTCCAAGCTGATCATGGACGGTCACCCCATCGAGCTGTCGGTTCCGAAGGAAGGCACCTACGGGTTCCTCTACTCCTTCAACGTGGTGAAGAACGGCCCGAATGCGGACGCTGCCTATGCCTTCCTGGACGCCATTCTCGCCTCACCGGAAATCGGTGCTGCCATGGTTCGCCAGTCCGGCTTTGCCTCGGCCTTTGATGGCGTCGACAAGCTGCTCAACGACCGCGAACGGGCCGCCATGGCGCTTCCACAGGACCAGATGGAGCGCATCAAGTTCTTCAGCTCGGTCAACCGGGCCATGAAGAACGCGATGATCGACAAGGCAGCTGCCGAAATCAAGGCTGCCTGAGTTACCGCTGCGACGCGACGCGAACCCGGCCGGTGCCGGGGTCGCAGACCCCAATAAAAAGCTTGTCCAGAGCTGGGAACGATCATGGTGAACACGACAATGACTGAACTCCGAGAGGAAAGCGCGCCAGCCCCGGCGCATTATTCCGGATGGATTGGCAAGGTGACAGGCTCAGCCCTTTACCGAACCACCGTAGGCCGGCTGGCAGACAGTCGCCATGCGCGCCTCGCACTCCTTGCCGGGATACCCGTGATATGGCTTTTCGTCCTGCATGTCGGGCCGATCCTGCAAATGGCCAATATCAGTTTCACGGACAACTATCCGCCTCAACCGAACGAGGCCACGCGCTATACGCTCGCCAACTATGCTTTGTTCTTCTCGGATTCGATTTACGTGCTGCCCTTCATACGCAGCCTCGTATTTGCGGCCGTCGTTACCGTGTCGACCCTGGTGATCGTTTATCCGGTTGCCTATTACGTGGCGAAGGTGCTCCAGCCGAAGCAGCGTATGCGCGCGCTGCTGCTCCTGCTCATCCCGTTCTGGGCCGGAGAACTGATCCGCACCTTCTCGGTCATCATGCTGCTGGCCAATCGCGGAGCCGTCAACGTTCTGTTGCGCGAGATCGGCCTCATCGATCGGCCTATCCCGATGCTTTACACGTCCTTTTCGCTGAGCTTCGGCGTCATCTATCTCCTGGCGCTCTACATGCTGCTCCCGCTCTATTCAGCTATAGAAAAGATCCCGGTACAGCTGGTGCACGCCGCTGCCGATCTTGGCGCAAGCCCTTTCCAACGCTTTCGTCGCGTTATCCTGCCGCTGTCGAAAGACGGTATCGTGTCCGGCTGCAGCCTGGTTTACCTCACCGCCGTCGGTGTCTTCGCCGCTCCGCTGCTGCTCGGTGGCCCGAACGCCGTCATCTTTCCGGAGGTGATCGCAACGCTCTTCCACTCCTCCAACGACAAATGGCCTGAAGGCGCTGCCTTCGCCATGCTGATGCTCGCCGTGTCGCTGACAACGGTTGGTCTCTTCATGCGCGTCGTTGGCGGTCGCTCTGTCCGGCTGATGTAGGAGATGACGATGCGGTCCCCCTTAAACGACCTTCCGAAGACGGCCCTTGGTGCCTGTTATGCCATTTTCGTCATCTATCTGCTGTTGCCGCTGGCCCTGATGATGGCAATGAGCTTCAAGGATGCAAACTTCATCGCCTTTCCGATCAGCAACTGGACCCTGGACTGGTACGGCAAAGTGCTGCAGGACAAGCAGTTCATCGAAGCGTCGGTGTATTCGGCCGGCATTGCGCTTGCCACCACGATTGGTGCGACCGTCATCGGTGTTTGGATTGCCCTGCTGATTTCAGCCGAAGGCATCCGCGGCAAGGCCATCCTCTTTGCGCTCGCCTGTCTGCCTGCCGTCGTTCCCGGTCTCATCAACGCCATCTCGATGCGGATATTCATCCGGATGGTCGATATCCCCACGGGCACCTTCGCCATCATTCTGTCCCACACCGTACACGCGGTGCCGTTTGTCGTGATCATGGTGCTGACGCGCCTGCGTTCCATGCCTGCCAATCTCGTCGATGCTGCAAGAGACCTCGGGGCGGACGCATTTATCGCCTTCATGCGCGTCACGGTCCCCTACATCCTGCCGGCGCTGATCGGCGGCATGATCTTCTGCGTTCTGACCAGTATCGACGATTTCGTGCGCACCTTCTTCCTGGGCGGATACAAGCCGACGCTACCGATGCTCATTTTCGCCAAGGTCCAGGGCGGCATGTCACCCGAGATCAATGCGATGGCGACCATCGTCCTCATCGTCACCGCCGCCATCGGCCTTTATGCCGAGCACTTCACCCGCCGTTCGAGGAGCTGAGTAATGCAGCCGGTTGTTCATTTTAAAAACGTCAACAAGTCTTACGGCGCGTCTCTTGCTGTCGACGATCTGGACCTGGCGGTCGCGCCGGGCCAATTCGTTACCCTGCTTGGCCCCTCCGGTTGCGGCAAATCCACGACGCTGAGAATGCTGGGCGGGTTCGAAACGCCGTCTTCCGGCGAGATCTACCTCAACGGGCAGCCGATTTCGCATCTGCCGCCCAACAGGCGAAACGTCAATATCGTCTTTCAGGACTATGCCCTGTTTCCGCACCTGTCAGTCCAGCGCAACATTGCTTTCGGACTTGAACTGAAGGGGCTGGATTCGGCGTCCATCCACCGCCGGGTGATGGAACTCCTCGGTCTCGTCAAGCTGCAGGATTTTGCAGGGCGCATGCCTGAACAATTGTCAGGTGGTCAGCGCCAGCGCGTGGCCCTCATGCGGGCGCTGGCGCCGGACCCGAATGTCTTGCTGCTCGACGAGCCGCTATCGGCACTCGACGCCAAGCTGCGTCATGAGATGCAGATCGAGTTGAAGTCGATCCAGCAGACGACCGGCAAAACCTTCATCTTCGTCACCCATGACCAGGAAGAGGCGCTGACCATGTCTGATGTCGTGGTGGTGATGAACAAGGGGCGGATCGAGCAGATGGGAGCGCCTGATGATCTCTATGCGCGCCCCCGCAGCCGCTTCGTCGCCGACTTCATCGGTCAGAGCAACTTTCTCGAAGGCCGATTAGTCTCTGCCGAGGGCGGGGTCGCTACGGTGGACTGGCAGGGCAGCTTGATCCGGGCCGATCTCAACGGCCACCATCACGCCATTGGCAGCCACGTTACGATTGCGCTGCGTCCGGAGGCTCTGTTCTGTCTGCCCGAGCAGCCGAGTGATCGTTTTGCCCTCAAGGGCCAGATCGAGCGGCGTGTGTTCAAGGGCGCGCACACGACGTTGACTGTCCGTCTGGATAACGGCGCCCTCCTGTCGGCCCAGCTCGATCCGGTGGCGCTCTCGCATCTCGAAGGCGAGACAGTCTGGGTCGGCTGGCGTGATCGCGATGCCGTGGTGCTGGCCGATTAATCCTCATGCTCGTCGGTACCGATGGGCAACAATATTTTTCAGGAGATCACCTGATGACTTTGGAACAGCAAGACCGGACCGAGCAGCAGAGACTAGCTGCGCTCAACGCCCGGGTGAGGCAGGATCTGTCCTACCTCAACTATCCCGCAGCAAACTGGTCGAAACCTGTCTCGACCTCAGAGGGCCAGCGCGCCAGTGACGTCGTGATCATCGGCGGCGGCATGTGCGGCCTCGTTGCCTGGCATGCCCTGACACGGGCAGGGATCGCCAATATCCGGATTGTGGACCGGGCGGCAAAAGGCGAGGAGGGGCCCTGGGTGACTTACGCGCGCATGGAAACCCTGCGCTCGCCCAAGAACCTTCTGGGACCGGCCCTCGGCATGGCGTCGCTCACCTTCAGGGCTTGGTTCACCGCCCGCTTTGGCGAAGAGGCCTGGGAAGAACTCTTCCGCATTCCGCGACCGATGTGGATGGAATATCTGGGCTGGTACCGGCAGGTGATGGAAATCCCGGTTGAAAACAATATCCACGTCACCCGCGTCATCCCACGGCCCGATGGGCTTCTGGAGCTGGAGATCGAGGGTGGGAAGGCCGCCCCGATCATCACCCGGAAACTGGTGATGGCAACGGGGCGCGATGGCCTTGGAGAACCGACGATCCCGGATTTTGTGAAGGGCATGCAGCGCCACGTCAGCTGGGCGCATTCCGCCGACATGATTGATTTTCAGCGTCTGAAAGGGAAACGCGTCGTTGTCATCGGGGTAGGGGCGTCCGCCGTGGACAATGCCGCCGAAGCGCTGGAACAGGGCGCAGGAGAGGTGCGTCTCCTTGCCAGACGCAAGACAATGCCGACCATCAACAAGTTGATGGGCATCGGATCCTATGGCGTCACCGCTGGCTTCGCCAAAATTGACCCTGAGTGGCGCTGGCGTCTCATGGATTATTCCGTCAAGCAACAGACCCCCGCGCCGCACAATTCAACGCTGAGGGTGAGCCGACATCCCAACGCCTATTTCCATTTCGACTGCGGTATCCAATCGATGAAGGAAGAAGGCGGCGAGGTTGTGATCACGACAATCAACGGCCGCGTCTTTCGGACCGATTTCGTGATTTTGGGAACGGGATTCTCAATAGACCCCCAAAGTCGTCCCGAACTCGAAATGTTCAACGGGCAGATCGCCTGCTGGGAGGACCGCTACACACCGCCAGCAGGTGAGGAAAACCCCGGTCTTGGGCGTTTCCCCTGGCTGCAAGACGACTTCTCCTTCACCGAGAAAGAGCCGGGTGCCGCCCCTTGGCTGCAGCACATCCATTGTTTCAATTACGGTTCATCGGTCAGTCTGGGCAAAGTCAGCGGCGATATTCCGGCCATCAGCGAAGGTGCGCTCTGGCTCGCGCGAGGTATCGCCGCTTCGCTGTTCATCGCCGACATCGATCATCACTGGGAAGCGCTGAAGGCTTACGAAAAGCCTGAACTCGATGGGTCCGAATGGACCGATGCGGATGCCGGCCCTTCCATGCAGAAGACAGCCTGAGGCTAAAGTGATGAGCAGAAAAACCGTTTATTATTACCACGCGCTCAGTTCGCCCTGGGCCTATCTGGGCTGGCCACAGTTCAAGGCGCTGATCGAAAAGTACGATCTTGATGTCGTCGTCCGCCCCACCCGTATCGTCACCGAAAACGGTGGTGTTCCGCTTCGTTCCAGACCCCAGCCGCGGCAGGACTACCACGCCGTCGAACTGGACCGCTGGCGCAAGCGTCTGGGCATGCCGTTGGTGCTGAAGCCCAGATATTATCCGACCAACAACGAGTTTTCCGCGCGCATGGTGATTGCGGCCGACAGGCAGGGTTTGCCCGCACTGGAACTCAGTCATGCGCTTCTGCGAGCCCTGTGGGCGGAGGAGAAGGACGTGACCGATCCGGACGTTCGCATTGCCGTGGCAAACAGCCTGGATCTTGATGGTCGTGCGCTGTGTGCGCTCGAAGACACGCCCGGTATCATGGCGGCCTGGCATGAGAGCCACGCCGAAGCGCAGTCGCGTGGTGTCTTTGGAACCCCAACCTGGGTTTATCGCGACACGCTTTACTGGGGGCAGGACCGCCTGACCTTTCTGGATGACGCTCTTTCCGAGGATTGAAAAAACAATGACAGCCACACCTCCAGAAGACGTGATCGACCGCGTCCTCGGCCTTGATGAAAGCTCCGATCTGCTGAAACTCCGCGAGCGGCGCTCTAAGCTTAAACACCTGACGCAGACCAGCTATTTTGCAGCTTTGAGGCCAGCAGAGCCACGCAACTTTTCCTACGCCCTGCGGGCGGCACTTGCCGCGCGTATGTGTGCTTTGTGGAAGGCGAAAGAACTCCATGCGCACTACATTGAGCGGCTTGCCGAGGAGGGAGGCTCCGCCTACGCATCAGTCGCCGATCCGTCGTCGGTCCTTCAGCACGAGGATCCCCGTTTGCAAGCCATTCTAAACCACGTTGATCTCGTGACCCTTATGCCGAAGAACGCGACCCGTGAAAACATTGAGAAACTCTACGCTGTTGGTCTCGACGACCGCGATATCGTCACGCTCGCCGGCCTTATTGCCTATGTGAATTATCAGGTGCTGGTCGTCGCCGGCCTCAAGATGATGAGGGACAATTGATATGTCACAGCCCGTCCATGAATTCACCCTCGATGCGCTTGACTGGCATCCCTACGTCAAGCCTGTCGATCTCACGACGGCGACGCCCGAGCAATTCTCGGCCCTGAAGGTCACCCCTTCCAATACCAAGGTATCGGCCTATGTCCTGGTGCTCGCCAATGAGGCGGAGGCGTTGAACGAGCGCACCCCGCTCTTCAACGATATCATGTATAGTGACGGCGGGTTGTCACGCGGCGGTCGGGAAATCGGCGCGCTGGCGGCATCCTTCGTCAATCACTGCATCTATTGCGCCGCGGTTCACGCCAACCGCTACATCCAGCTGGAAAAGCGGCCGGAGGTCGTTGACGAGATATACAAGAACGGGCTGGATGCGGACCTTCCTGATTTCGAGCAGGCGCTGTTCAATTTCGGTGTCGATCTGACCGCACATCCAGACAATGTGGGGGTCTACCAATTTTATCACTTGCGGGAAATCGGCCTGGATGATCTTGAAATTCTCGACCTCATCCATTCCATCGCCATCTTCGGCTGGGCGAACCGGCTGATGCATACGTTGGGTGAACCACATCGGAAAGAATAAGTGAAGGCAACGGCAATCACGGGGACCGAGGCAGCTGTCCGCCCGTTCAGCGTCGCGCACCGCGATGTCCTCAAAATCGCGATACCGATGATGATCGCGTATCTGTCGACGCCGCTAGTCGGTCTGGTGGCGACTGGTGTCATCGCGCATATGCGAAACGAGGCACTGGTGGGCGGTGTCGCGCTGGCCTCAGTTATCTTCGACGTCATCTTCGTGACCTTCAATTTTCTGCGCGGCGCCACGACCGGTTTTACGGCGCAGGCGATGGGCGCGGGCGACCGGGTGGCTGAACAGCGCATGTTGCTGAGCGGGCTTATCATCGCAATGGTGGCCGGTCTGTCGTTGCTGCTGCTCCAGGGCCCGATCGGCGCGCTTGGCATGAGCGTGATGGGCGCAGATGGGATTGTCGCCGAAGCCGCCACGACCTACTTCCACTGGCGGATCTGGTCGGCCCCCTTTGTTCTGTTCAATTTTGTCGCCTTCGGCTGGCTTATTGGCCGCGGTGAGGCCATGTGGAGCATGATCCTTCAGACGCTGCTGAATGGCCTGAATGCCGCCCTCAGCGTGCACTGGGTCATAGGGCTCGGCTGGGGCGTGGAAGGCGTTGCGATCGCCACGCTGGTTGCAGAAGGCGTGACCGCTGTGGCAGGCGCAGCTTTGATCCTGGCCAAGACCGATCGCTCCTCCTGGCAGCTTCCTGATATACCGGCGATCAGACGATCCTTTGCGGTCAACGGCGACATGATGATCCGCTCATTCGCATTGCTGATCGGCCTGTCCTTTTTTACGCGCCAGAGCGGCTTTCTCGGGATCGAGGTGCTTGCCGCCAACACCATTCTCTTGCGGTTCTATTTCTTCGGCGTCGCCTTCCTCGATGGTGTCGCTACAGCGGCAGAACAACTTGCCGGCCGCGCCGTCGGTGCACGTTATCGACCTGCTTTCGATCGTACGATCAAGCTGACGACGCTCTGGGGCGTCATTTTTGCGGCGCTGGTTTCCTTGGCATTCCTGGCTGGCGGGGATTGGGTCATCGCGCTGACGGCGCCTACCGATGCCGTTGCGAGAATGGCTGACGGTTATCTGATCTACGTGGTGGTTCTGCCTGTCGTCGGCATCATCGCTTTTCAGATGGACGGCGTCTATATCGGTTCCACTTGGTCTCGGCAAATGCGCAACCTTATGGTGGCATCTCTGATCATCTATTTCGCCGCCTGGGCGGTCCTGCAGCCTCTTTATGGCAACGATGGCCTATGGATTTCCCTGCTGTTGTTCCAGGGCGCTCGAAGCATCGCCTTTCGGCTCATGCTTCCGAGACTTGCGGCGGCAACGTTCCGGTAAAGATGTGACGACGAATTGCCGTGGGCGGTCAGCCGCTGTAGAAATGGCGAGCGGCTTTGATGAAGGCACTGAAGGCAGCGGGCTCGGTTTGTGCTATCCCCGTACATAATCCAGTTATTCCGCAGCGATTGTTGGGTTTTGATAACGTGCTTTTACAAGCAAGGCAGCCTCTGCGACTGCCTGATTTACCCGCGCGTTTATGGTCGGTGAAAGCTCACCTTCTACGAAATCCCGGCCGGAAGACGATAGAGGCTCTTCTGGACAAGATCATGCGGGGCACGGAGGAATTCGGGCGACGCATATCGAGGTAACGGCGGCCCGTCATTAACGAGAGACCAACGGGGAAAACACTTCTAACGGCGATGACGTGTCATGCCCAGCCCTTCAGTGCCCGTCCGGAATAATAGCTGGGCGTGGTGGCGCGGTAGATCGGTATGCTCGCGGCGCCGAGATGAGGCAGGTCGCTCATGATCGATTTGCGTATTTCCGGAGGCTCGACGAAAAAATCCTCGCCGAGTATGTCCAGCGAACCGATACGCCGCACGATATGTTCGAGAATCCAGTCCGGCAGCGATCCACCAAAAATGATGGCTGCCGGATCCATTGTGCGGGCGACCGTCAGTGAAAGCAGGCGAAGCTGATCCGTTGCCCGCTCCAGCCACGACACCACGGCGGGATGATCGGAATAACTTTCGTCAACATCCTTCAGGCGTCGAATGCTGATGCCCTGAGCAGCCAGAGTGTCGCACAGGTCCTGTCCCGAGGGGCGGGGATGGGATTTTGGAAACAGTCCACCGAACTCGCCGGCATTGCCGTTGGTGCCGCGATAGAGATGGCGCTGCACTACCACGGCGCCACCAATGCCATAGGTCAGCCAGATCATCGCGAAATTGCGGATATTGCGGCCTGCACCATAATAGAGTTCGGAAAGAATGACGGTATTGCCGTCATTTTCGTGAAAGACCGGGAAATCGAAATAGGGCTGGAAGTCCTTTTCGACGTCGATATCGCGCCAGCTTTCGAACTGCTTGATGCGGAAGACATGGCCGCGATCCCGCTTGAAATGGCCGGGAAAGCTGATGCCGCAGCCCAGCACATCTTTCTTTTTTATCTTCGCTTTTTCAAGTACTTGCCGGGCGGATGCCTCGGCCATCTCCATAATATGCTCGAAACTATGCCCTTCCAGTTCCGATCTGATTTCCTGCCTTATCGTGCCGTTGAGATCAGCCACGCAGACACGCAGATCGTCTGGATTGAAATAGACCCCCAGCGTGAAAAGCCCGTTCGGGTTGATTTCGATGGCGGTGGAGGGTTTCCCCCTTTTACCGTCATTGCGGGCTTCCTCCGCTTCGACGATGAGCCCGGATTCCAGAAGATTGGCGGTCAGGCGGGTCAGGGTGGGTGCGGACACATCCATCTCCCGCGCCAGTTCGATACGCGACATGCCTCCCTTGCCGCGCAAAATCTCGAGCAGACGCCGCTCATTGTAGCCGAGATCGATCAAAAAAGTCTCCCGCGAGAAATCATGCCGGATGATTAGCGAAAATTACGCGATTGTACACCGCGTTTCGCCGGAAAACCCGCGATTGAAATTGGGTGGCTGTACGTCAAAATCAGGAAATAATGTGTTTTTTCAATATGATATTTTATTGTCATATTCGAAATAAATTTTGGCTTGACTAATTAATTTACGTAAAGAAAATAAATAGCAGACAGCGGGTGGCGACAGGTAAAACCAAAAAGAAATCATGTCGCAGGGCCGGTCTGTCAGGGAACAAAAAAACGGAGCCCCCTCATGCGTCAATCATGCACTATTTTCGCGCGCCTTTTTGCCGGCGCCACTTTCCTTGCCAGCGCGGCTTTCGCTCATGCCGAAGGTACCGTCGTGGTCTATTCCGCTGCCCCCCAGCAACTCATGGACGAATTGCTGCCCATGTTCGAAAAGAAAACCGGCACCAAGGTCGAGCTTGTCAAAGCCGGGTCCGGCGAGCTGATGAACCGCATCAAGGCGGAGAGCGGCAAGGCGGCGGGCGATGTGATCTGGAGCGTCGACGGAACGGTTATCGATTTCTCCGCTGACCTTTTCGAGCCATACAAGCCGGTTGAGGCTGCATCGATCAACCCAGCTTTTTCACCGAGCACAAACTGGGTGCCTTTTACGGCCGTCGTCACGGCCTTTATCGTCAATAAGGAGGCCCTGAAAGGCGCTCCCATTCCGACATCCTGGGCCGATCTCGCAAAGCCGGAATATAAGGGCCTGATTTCGTCGGCCCGCGCCGATCAGTCCGGCTCCGCCTATATTCAGATGGCAACGGTATTGCAGGATTTCGACAGCGAGGAAAAAGGCTGGGAAATTTATACCGGCATCCTCGGCAACTCGGTTCTTTCCACCTCTTCGGGCGCGGTGCCGCGTTTCGTGAACGACGGCGAGCAGGCCGTTGGCATTACACTGGAAGATGCCGCGCTGCGCTACAAGCTCGGCAGCGCGCCGGTCGAAATCGTGTATCCGAAAGAGGGTACGGCAATCGCGCCTGACGGCATGGCGCTCGTCAAGGGAGCGCCGAATGCCGACAATGGCAAGGCCTTCATCGATTTCATCGTCTCCAAGGAAGCGCAGGAAGTCGTGGTGAAGGCGGGTCGTCGCTCGGTTCGAACCGATGTTCCCGCCAATGCGGCACTTGTTCCGCTGTCCGATGTTCCGGCTGCGAAATACGATTTCAAATGGGCTGCGGACAACCGCGCGCGCCTGATGGAAAAGTGGAACGAGACATTGCTCGACGTTCAATAAGATAATTGCCGGGGACGGCGCAGAAGCGGCCGCCCCCTTTATCGCGTTCACAATTCGCTTTTCGTTTGTCCAGCGTGGTCACGGGCCGTGCAGGATCTGTCATGGAGCAGCACATGGCCGCCGTGGAAATTACCAGCATAAAAAAGAGTTACCGGGATGTCGTTGCCCTTTCCGACATCAATATCTCCATCCCCTCTGGATCGTTTTTTACGCTTCTCGGTCCGAGCGGATGCGGCAAGACGACCCTCCTGCGCACGATTGCCGGGTTTCATCAGCAGGATAGCGGCAGTATCAGTATCGAAAGACAGGCGATCGAACATGTGCCCGCACATAAGCGCGATGTCGGTATGGTTTTCCAGGATTATGCGGTCTTCCCGCATATTTCCGTCTTCGACAACATCGCCTTCGGTTTGAAGCAGCGCAAGGCGTCTTCCGCCGAGATTCGTGAACGTGTCGGCAAGATTCTCGATATCGTGCAGCTCGCTCCCTACGCCAAGCGCATGCCGCATGAATTATCCGGCGGTCAGCAGCAGCGTGTCGGTCTGGCGCGTGCGCTCGTCATCAATCCGAAAGTGCTGTTGATGGATGAGCCATTATCCAACCTCGATGCGAAACTGCGCGTGGACCTGCGGCGCGAGCTGCGCGAAATTCAGCAGGCCATGAACATTACCACGGTTTATGTGACCCACGATCAGGAGGAGGCGCTTGCCATGTCCGATCTGGTCTGTGTGATGTATGGTGGCGTCATCCAGCAGGCAGCTGCACCCTGGGAGGTTTATAACAACCCCGCCAACCGTTTCGTCGCCTCCTTCGTGGGTGCAAACAATTTCCTGATGCTGGATCGTTCGGGCGGACAGACCTCCATTTCCGGGCACAAAGTGGGGCTGCCACAGGTCGACGCCATTGCGCCGCAACGAACGGTCGTGGCCGCCATTCGCCCCGAAGCGATTACCGTTGGCTCTACCGCGACCGATGGCGAAGACTGCATCGAACTGCCCGTCACCATAAGACAGGTGAGTTTCACCGGTCGCGAGATGAATGTCGCCGCGCTACTGTCGTCGGGAGAGGAAATCGAGGCGATCACCAAGCCGTCGCCTGACATCATCGCCCTTCAGCCCGGCCAGAAAACGGTTTTCTCCTGGTCTGCTGTTGATACCAAGCTCTTTGGCGAGGGCGTCACCGGGGAGCGCCTGTCATGACGGATATGACTGCGACTTCCCTACCCGGAGGTTTCCGCCTGCGGCTGCCGGGTTTCTGGACAAGCGTGACGGTACTTGCCGTTATCCTTCTGGGGATTTTCCTGATCCTGCCGATCTTCAGCGTATTCTTCATCAGTTTCTTCGATGCCAAGACGGGTGCGTTCGGTTTCGGCAACTATATTCAGGTGGTGACGCGGCGTTTTTATACCGTGGCATTGTGGAATACGCTTGTCATCGGTGTGCTCGGCATGTTGGGCGCCTGCCTGCTCGGTATTCCGCTTGCCTTCTGCACCTCGCGTTACCGCATCAAGGGCCGCACCTTCATTGCGACTTTCGCTGTGCTGGTTCTGTGCGCACCGCCCTTCATAGGCGCCTATGCCTGGATCATGCTGTTCGGCGCCAACGGCGCGGTTACCAATCTCCTGTCTTTCGCCGGCATTTCATTGCCAACGATTTACGGGATACCCGGCATCGTGATGGTCTTCAGCCTGAAATTCTTTCCCTATATCTTCCTGATGACGGAAAATGCGCTGAACACCATCAACAAATCCTATGAGGATGCGGCGGAAAACCTCGGCTGCACGGCATTCCAACGGTTCCGCAAGATCACCTTGCCGCTGGTCTTTCCGGCAGTCAGCACCGGCGCGATCATCTGCTTCGTATTGTCCATCGCAGACTTCGGAACGCCGGCAATCCTCGGCAAGGGCATCAGGACGCTGTCGACCATTGCCTATGCCCAATATACCTCCGAAATGGCCGGCACACCTACCATGGCAGTCACGATTTCCATGGTGATGATCGCCATTTCCATGGCCGCACTCCTCTTGCAGCGGCACATCCTCGCCAAGCGCCGTTATGCCAGCTCATTGACGAACCGGCCGGTAAAGCGCTCCATGCGCCCGCTGAAATCGTTCATCGTGCATGGTTTCTGCTACCTGGTCGTCTTTATCGCCATGCTGCCATCTCTCACGGTCATCTACACATCGTTCCTCGCAACGAACGGTCCTGTTTTCACCGGGGGTTTCGGGTTGGACAGCTATGCACGCATTCTCCGCGATTCACCGCAGGCGATTGCCAACAGCTTCACCTTTGCGCTTGCCGCGGTGGTGTTGATCGCCATCGTTTCCGGCCTGCTCTCTTTCATCGTGGTCAGGCGGGACAATGCAGTAGCAGGCTCGCTCGATCTTCTGTTGATGGTTCCCTATCTGATACCCGGAGTGGTTATGGCAATCGGCTACGTTACGACGTTCCGTTATCCGCCATTTGATATCACCGGCACGGCGCTCATCATCATCCTGCTGGTGTTTATCCGCCGCTTGCCTTACGGCGTCCGCTCCACCACTTCGATTCTCAGGCAGATCAAGCCTTCCATCGAAGAGGCCGCGGTCAATCTCGGCGCTTCGCCGGCAAAGACATTCATATCGGTGACGGTGCCGCTGATGTTGCCGGGTCTCATCATCGGTTCGTTGATGAGCTTCATCACCGCCATCAACGAGCTGTCCTCGACGCTGATCCTTTACACGGCGCGGACGATTACGATGCCGGTCCTGATCTATATTCAGGTGATTGACGGCGAGTTCGGCACGGCAGCCGCACTTTCAACGTTGCTTCTCGTCAGCACCGGACTTTGCGTCTTCGTCGTCTTTCGGCTTTCGGAAGACAAGGAAGCATCTTTCGTCTGAAGCCGTCAAATATCATTCAAAACTGCAGCAGCGGCGCCCCATGTGTCGCCGCCAGCCTCCCTCTGCAAGGACACCAGAAAGATGAATATCGCGAGCTTTTCGCAATCGAAATACAAGAACGCCGCAAAGCCGGGGGACGATGTGGCGCTTCTCATTCCCGGACGGGTTCTGGCCGTTTTCGACGGCGCGACCGACCCGACCGGAGCAAGTTACGGCGGGTTGAGTTCCGGCCGCATCGCGGCCCTTGCCGCCGCCAATGCCGTGGCTGAAATGAGCCTTGACGGCAGGCTGCAAACACTCGCAGCGCCCACGCTTTTTCAAGATATCAGCGATATCCTGAAAAAGGAGGCGCAGCGGATCAATGCCGGCCATCCGCCATCGACCACATTGGCGATCGTGGCGGATATGGGCGACAGTTTCCGCCTGCTGCTTGCCGGCGATTCAGGCGTCAGGATCAACGGCACGCGTCTGGTCCAGAATACAAAGCTGATCGATACGGTAAGCACGTCGGCGCGCATATTCGTGTTTCAACAGCTTCTCGCCGCCATCGGTGACGGTGACGCGGCCGAAGCACGCACGCGTGCGACGATTTTCTCCGGATTGCGTTCGGCGGTCGCAAACGAGATCATGACGGCGCGGGATGCGGAAAATGTCGTTATTGCCGCGGCCGGGATGAGCGGTCTTGAGAACGACATCGAAACGGTAGAGGAATTCCTGATGGGCGGAATCCGTGTCCAGCCGCAATTCGCAAACCGGCATGGGCATGTATTGGGTTACGCCTCGGTGAATGGCGGGACGGTCATGCAGGAGGGTACCGTTGACCTCCGTATTGCCAAGAACGAGCTTTCAAGCATTGAAATATTCTCTGACGGCTATTTATCTCTGCCGGCAGGGACGGATGTTGCTGCCTGGGAAGCGGAATTCGCGCGTGTGGAGGCGGTGGATTTTCACAAGTTGCGTGAATATCCGTCCGTCAAAGGCTCAACAACGGCGGAATTCAGCGATGACAGGACCGTCATTTGCCTCAACCTGGTTCAAGGGTAGCAGAGTTTACAAACCTTATATGAGCCGGCCGACATCGCGTATCGATGTCGGCATCATTTGCGATCGGTCAGCTTGAGGTCTGCTGACGGAAACGGTCATGCTGTGCCCGTAAGGAGCGGAGACTGAGAATTTATGCCACCCGGTTCATTCGGATCGGAGACAGAGGCGGTAATAACGTCCACTAGACCGATGTGGCATTAATCCCAATCAGAGCGCAACATCCTCGCGCGGAATTGTATGTCTTAGCTATTCTTGGGACTGCCGTCATGAAGGCATTCGTGACCATAAGCTGGTAACGCCTGACGAATTGCAAAAGGAAATTCGATCCTACGGAAGGAGGTGAACCGCGACAGGCCGGATGTCATCCGTGCGCCCGTGCCCCATCACAACGATGGCTGACGCGTATTCCCTGCGTTGAAATTGAGTGCTGCCCAAAAAAAGGGAAACCCGCGCACTGTTAATACAGCCAGCGGGTCTCAACCTTTACCCCCTCCCACAAGGGCGGCTGCACAAAAGCACATGAAATGAAATATGGCAAGATCATGGCGAATAGATTCTTGTGATACATCGCTGCGCTTGGCTGATTTTGGATCGGGATCTGGCTCGCGCCAAGGTCAGTTCTTTGAGGCCGCGGTGAAGACCGCTAATTGGGCGTCGTAGGCCCGCTTGAACGCAAGCCTTGCCTTGCCTCGGTCAACATAGGCCAAGAGATTTCTGTATTCTTTCAATATATCCGACGATTCCAGCCGGCGTAATACGCAGATCATCAGAATATCTGCAGCGCTGAAAGAACCTTCGAGCCATTCGCGGTCACCAAACCACGCGGATAATTCGTCAAGGCGCTGCAGGAGCTGTTGCTTTACTCGGGTAAGCCGGGCGTCGTACCACGGTTCGTCGCGCTCGAAGAGCCACACCGTACCGAAATTGATGACGGGTGGCTCAATCGTGTTCAATGCAGCGAACATCCAGGCAATGGTCCGGGCTCGTTCCAGCGCATCCTCCGGCAGCAGGCCTACATGATTCTGGGCGATATGGAGGACGATCGCGCCCGACTCGAACAGAATGAGCTCGCCCTGCTCATAGGAGGGTATCTGACCGAAAGGCTGGCAAGAAAGGTGCGAAGCTTCCTTCATCGCTTCAAACGACAGGCGTCGGACATGATAGGGCTGCCCCACTTCCTCAAGCGCCCAGCGCACCGGCATGTCACGCGCGAGACCGCGGCCACCATCGGGAGAGCGTTCAAAAACGGTGATTGTGGGGGGCGTTTGCATCTCCGCAGAAGCGGGAGGTGTTCCGATGTTCGACATGCTGTTTCTCCCATACGAGGTCCGTATTTCCGACAGGAACAGCCTCCGCCTTGCGGAACGTTCGGTCAAGGTTGCGGCGCCGGCGCGATCGGCATCACGCGCGCAGCCGGTGGGGAGAGCAGCCGATCATCCTCGAGCCAATGATCGTGGCGAATATTGACCGTATCCAGCCGGGAGGCGAAACGGCGCTTCCATGCCGGACTTGATAAGTGCGGGAGAAGCGGAAGATGGTGTCCTGAGGCAAGTTTGGGCTTGTCGGGAGGCGTTATAAAAGCGCAAGCGGAAGGAACGTCATCTAAAGAGAAAGCCGTCCAAACGTCGATTTTTTTAGGAAAATTTGGAGCGGGCGAAGGGATTTGAACCCTCGACCCCAACCTTGGCAAGGTTGTGCTCTACCCCTGAGCTACACCCGCTCAAATCCACCGGTCCGGGGTAGTTCGCTGAACCGTGGGCCGCCGAAGCGGCGACGGGCGCTATATCGCTCAATCGATTTTGGAATGCAACAGGGAAATGACAAAAACGCGAAAATTTCTTTGAGAAATGCGACAAGCAGCGGAAATGATTGAGAATTTTTCGATTTCGCGGTTTTTCCTGCGTTGCCAAGCGCTGGCCACCGCCTTAATCAGGAAAGAACGATGACGGAATCGGCGGAAGCAGGTGGCAGGATATGACGGAAAATTCCCGGAAGACGGCAACGGAGCTGTTCGAGTTTCTCGACGGTCTTGGCATTTCGCACACCACGAAACAGCATGAGCCGGTATTCACCGTCGCAGAATCCCAGTCGCTGCGCGATCTCATTCCAGGCGGTCATACAAAGAACCTCTTTGTGAAGGACAAGAAGGACCAGTATTTTGTTCTGACCGTCGAGGAAAATGCCGCCGTGGACCTTAAAAGCGTTCACAAGACCATCGGTGCGTCAAGCCGCGTCTCCTTCGGCAGGCCGGAAAAAATGTTGGAATATCTGGGCGTCGTGCCGGGCTCCGTCACGGTGTTCGGGGCCATCAACGACACGGGCAGGCAGGTCACTTTCGTGCTCGATAGCGATCTTATGGAAAACGAACTGGTCAATGGCCATCCGCTTTCCAACGACCAGACGACAACGATCGCGTCCAAGGATCTTATTCGCTTTCTCGAGGCAACCGGACATGCGCCGCTTGTCTTGAAAGTCAGCGAGTGAGATACGATCTTTGCTTCAACTGAGACATGCGAGAGAAATTACGGGAGACCGGCATGAGTGACACGAATAATCCCTACGGCGGCTCCTATGGCGGGCAGATGACCGCAAGCGTGCATCATCATGGCGAGCTGAACGGCGCGGCCTCCGGCCATGTCAAAGACACCACGACGGCGGGATTTTCCAAGGACGTTCTCGATGAGTCGCGCCGCCAGCCGGTTCTGGTGGACTTCTGGGCACCCTGGTGCGGTCCGTGCAAGCAGCTGACGCCGGTGCTGGAGAAGGTCATCAATGAGGCAAATGGCCGTGTGAAGCTTGTGAAGCTGAATATTGACGATCACCCGTCCATTCCAGGCCAGCTCGGCATCCAGTCCATTCCCGCCATCGTCGCTTTTGTCGACGGCCGGCCGGTGGATGGCTTCATGGGTGCGGTGCCGGAAAGCCAGATCAAGCAATTCATCGACAAGATTGCCGGCCCGGATGCGGGTGATCCGAAGGCCGAAATCGAGGCGGCTCTGACCGAGGCGAAGCAGCTTCTGGCCGATGGCGATTTTAACGGTGCGGCACAGCTCTTCGGTGCCGTCATGCAGGCCGATCCGGAAAACCCCGCAGCGATTGCCGGTATCGCCGAATGCATGATCGCCGTCGGTCAATACGAGCGGGCCAGCGAGTTGCTTTCGTCCCTTCCTGCCGAACTCAATGACGATGCGGGCATCCAGCTGGTTTCTAAAAAGATCGCGCAATATGAAGAAGCGCGTAAGATCGGTGATCCGGTCGCGCTTGAGCATGACCTCGCCCAAAATCCTGATGATCACGAGGCGCGGGTAAAACTCGCCAAGGTGCTGAACGCACAGGGTCGGCGCGATGAGGCGGCGGATCATCTGCTTTACGTCATGCGCAAGGACCGCACTTTCGATGATGATGGCGCGCGCCGCCAGCTTCTGGAGTTTTTCGAGGCCTGGGGCTTCAAGGATCCGGCAACCGTTGCCGGCCGCAGGAAGCTTTCGGCGATACTGTTTTCTTAATGCGGGCATATCCCGGCCGTTGCGGTTGAACTGCCGGCCGGGCAGCAGTGAACAGGGGGCTTGATCCCATGCATGTCGGAAATGCGAGATATGTGAAGAACGACGACCTGCCGGAAACCGTGCCGGTCTTTCCATTGCCCGGCGCGTTGCTTCTGCCGGAAGGCCATCTTCCGCTCAATATTTTCGAGCCGCGATATCTTGCCATGATCGATACGGCACTGGCGAGCCACCGTCTCATCGGTATGGTGCAGCCGGCCCTTCACCTCCTCGAGGCGGGGACTGAAGGCGGGCCTCTGAGTGCTGTCGGCTGCCTCGGCCGCATCACCTCCTTTTCCGAAACGGGGGATGGCCGTTACATCATCTCGCTCACCGGTGTCTGTCGCTTCCGCCTGCTGGAGGAGGTCGCCGCGGGTGAGCCCTATCGAAGTTTCCGGCACGCGCCCTTCATCGCCGATCTTAGCGGCGAATATGACGAGGAGGCCGTGGACCGCGAGAACCTTTTGCGTGTCTTCCGCTCGTTTCTGGATGCCAATCAGCTGGAGGCGGATTGGGAAAGCGTTGAGAGGGCGGGCAATCGCGTTCTCGTCAATTCGCTTTCCATGATGTCTCCTTTCGGGCCCGCCGAAAAACAGGCATTGCTGGAAGCGCCTGATCTGAAGACGAGGGCCGAAACACTGATCGCCATCACCGAGATCGTTCTTGCCCAGGGGTCGGGCGAGGGCGGCACCGTGCTGCAATAGGATCGCTGCCATGGACGACAGGATGAGCAGTGTCGATCCGAAGCTGCTGGAGCTTTTGGTCTGCCCCTTGACGAAGGGCCGTCTTTCTTATGACCGAACCCATAACGAGCTCATTTCCGAAAGCGCAAAGCTTGCCTATCCGATCCGTGACGGCGTGCCGATCATGCTGATTTCGGAAGCGCGCAAAATAGAAGACTAACCTCCCCTTCCTCCGTCTTCCACAAATTGCCATGTCGCGAATTGACGAAGATGCGTTGACAACCATGCGTGGATTTGACCAGAGTTCCGCCCGGCATGTCTGTTGCGGGGAGAATATTGATGTCGTTGCGCGCTCTTGTCCGGGTCTCGTTGGTTGCGGTCTCTACCGCCTTTATTTTTCTTCCAGCCACGGCAGCAGAACCTTCGCGGAAGGTGGTAACCACCCAGAACGGCGATTATTTCGGCTTTGATCTTCGAACGGAGCAGAATGTCTCGCTGGAGCAGTGCGGCGAAATTTGTGTGGGCGACGCAGCCTGCAAGGCCTTCACCTACAATCCCAAGGTGAAATGGTGCTTCCTCAAATCCGATTTCAATCAGCTGAACGCCTTCCCGGGCGCTGTCGCGGGCAAGATCGTGAACGTGGCGACAGAGGCCGATATAGGCGCGCCACAGCGCCTGTCCTTCGTCACTGACAGCCTGCAGCAGGAAGCACGCCGGCTGAAATCCGGTCTTGTGGCAACTGACGGTGAGGCCGGGCAGGGAGTCGAAGCGCTGGTCGAAACGGCCCGGCAGCAGGTGGCTTCGGGGAATATTCCCGATGCGGTCACGACCTATAAACAGGCTCTAGCCATCACGCCTGATGACGGTGCGCTCTGGGCGGAATTGTCGGAAAAGGCAGCGCAGGTCACGGATAATTATTCGATCGCCGGGCAGGCGGCGTCCGCCGCCATCAACGCCTATCAGCTGAGCCGCACGGTCAGCGCCCGCACAGAGGCTCTGAACCGGTTGGCAAAGGCTTTTGAGCGAACCCAGAATTATCGCGCAGCCCTCAATTCCTATAAGGAGAGCCTTGCGCTCACCGACAATGCACAGACAAAGGCGGCCTATGCGGATCTGCGCACGCGTCAGGGTTTCCGTGTCATCAACAACACGGTGGATACGGATAGTGTCAGTCCGCGCGCCTGCGTGCAGTTTTCCGAACCGCTGGTAAAGAACGGCGTCGATTATTCTTCCTTCATCACGCTGGACGGGGCAGCCCCCAAGGCCATCGAAGCGAAGGGCAGCGAGATCTGCGTGGAGGGCCTGAGCCACGGCCAGCGCTACAAGATCGCATTTCGCGCCGGCCTGCCGTCCTCGGTGGACGAGGCTCTGGAAAAGCAGGTCAATCTTGATATTTACGTGCGTGACCGCGCCGCCAGCGTGCGTTTTACGGGCGAAAATTTCGTGCTGCCGGGTACGGCGCGCCGCGGCATTCCGATCGTCTCCGTTAATGCCGACAAGGCTGATCTGAAGCTCTATCGTGTCGGTGATCGCAACATCACCTCGCTTCTTTCCAATTCGCAGTTTCTGACGCAGATGGACGGTTACAACGCCGACCGTATCGAAAACGAAATCGGCGAACTCGTCTGGCAGGGCGCGATCGATATCCAGCCCGACCTCAACAAGGATGTGGTGACGAGCTTCCCGGTGGATGAGGCTCTGCCGGAACGCGAACCCGGCATTTATGTGCTGACCGCCGTGCCTCCCGGCACGGCGCCGGAGACATGGGATTCCCGCGCAACGCAATGGTTCCTGGTGTCCGATACCGGCATCACCACCTATGCCGGAACCGACGGTTTGAATGTGTTCGTCCGAGCCCTTGGCAGCGCCAAGCCGCTTGCGGGCGTGGATCTGCAGCTGCTTGCCAAGAATAACGAAGTGCTCGGCACGGCAAAGACCGATGCGGACGGCCGTGCGGTGTTTTCGGCCGGCCTGATGCGCGGCAGTGCGGCGCAGGCGCCCGCTATCCTGACGGCACGGAATGGTGACAAGGATTACGTCTTTCTGGACATGACACGCGCCGGCTTCGATCTCTCGGATCGCGGCGTGACGGGACGTGCGGCTCCCGGCGCGATCGATGTGTTCAGCTGGACCGAGCGCGGTATCTACCGCGCCGGCGAGACCGTGCATGCGGCAGCGCTGGCCCGCGATGTCGACGGCAAGGCAATCGAGGATTTGCCGCTCACCTTCATCTTCTCACGCCCTGACGGTGTCGAGGATCGACGTTTCGTCAGCGACGGCAAGGCACTGGGCGGCCATGCGGTTGATCTGCCATTGCAGTCGAATGCCATGCGTGGCACCTGGACATTGCGCATCCATACCGACCCAAAGACGGCTGCGATCAGCGAAAAGAGCTTCCTCGTCGATGATTTCGTGCCTGATCGCACCGAATTCGACCTCTCGAGCAAGGCGAAGCAGATTGATCCGGGTGCGGAAACGGCAATCGATGTGGATGGCCGTTATCTCTACGGCGCCCCGGCCGCCGGCCTGACGCTGGAAGGCGAGATCGCCATCAAGCCGACACGCACCAGCGCCGATTTCGAAGGTTACTTCTTCGGTCTGGCCGATGAGGAGAGCGAAGAAGAAAACCGCACGACGCTTGCCGATCTGCCGGTGCTGGATGAAGAGGGCAAGGCGAGCTTTAACGTCGATCTGACCGATCTACCCTCCACCACGCAGCTTCTTTCCGCCAATATTACCGTGCGCATGCAGGAGGCGGGCGGACGTGCCGTGGAGCGCTCGCTGACGCTACCCGTCAAGGCTGAAGCGCCTCTCATCGGTATCAAGCCGCAATTTTCCGGCGATCTCGCCCAGAATTCCGTCGGTCGTTTCCATATCATCGGCGTCAGCGCCGATGGTGCGAAACAGGCGATGAACGGCCTCAACTGGAAGCTCATCAAGGTCGAGCGGAACTATCAATGGTATCGTCAGGGCAATTCCTGGCGTTACGAGCCGGTGGAATACACCAAGCAGCAGGAAGCGGGTACGCTTTCGGTCGATGCCAACGGCGGCGAGATTTCCGTGCCCGTCACCTGGGGCCGCTACCGGCTGGAAGTGGAAGGCGCAGGCAATGGCGCACCGGTTTCGAGCGTCGAATTCGATGCAGGTTTCTATGTCGAGGCAAGCTCGACAGAAACGCCGGATGGACTGGAAATCGCACTGGATAAGCAGAGCTACAAGATCGGCGATACGGCCAAACTAAAGGTTTCCTCGCGTTTTGCCGGCGAGTTGATGATCACGTCCGGTTCCGAGAAGCTGATTTCCGTTCAGAACGCCGAGATTGGTGAGAATGGTGGCGAGATCGATATTCCGGTCACCGAGGAATGGGGGGCGGGCGCTTATGTGACGGCGACGCTGTTCCGGCCCGGCGATGCGCAGGAAAGCCGTATGCCGATGCGCGCCATCGGCATCAAGTGGCTTGCCGTCGATCCGGCCGAGCGCAAGCTTGCCGTCACGCTCGGCGCGCCGCAGAAGACGCTGCCGCGTCAGCCGCTTGAAATTCCGATCACCGTTGCCGGTGCGGGCGTAGGCGAGAAAGCTTATGCCATCGTTGCGGCCGTCGATGTCGGCATCCTGAACCTCACCCGCTATGAGCCGCCGAAGCCGGATGAATGGTATTTCGGCCAGCGCCGGCTAGGGCTGGAAATCCGTGACCTTTATGGCCGCCTGATTGACGGCTCGCTTGGCGCCACCGGCCGGCTGCGTACCGGTGGTGACGGCGCAGGGGCAGCCCTTCAGGGCAGCCCGCCCACCGAAAAGCTGGTGGCCTTCTTTGCCGGTCCGGTCGAACTTGACGCTAACGGCAAGGCGACTGTCAGTTTCGATATTCCGCAGTTCAACGGCACCGCCCGCATCATGGCTGTGGCCTGGACGAAGACGGGTGTTGGCCATGCGGTTTCCGATGCCATCATTCGCGATCCCGTCGTGGTGACGGCCAGCGCGCCGAAATTCCTTGCCCCCGGCGATGTCTCGCAATTGCGGCTCGATATCGCCAATACCGATGGCGAGGCCGGTGATTATCGGTTGGATGTGACGAGCAATACGGCCTTGACGGTTGATCAGGGTGAGATGTCGCAGACCTTGGCGCTTCAAAAAGGCGGTAAGTCGTCGCTGACCGTTCCGCTGACGGGCGAGCAGCCCGGCAACGGTGCGATCACCATAAAGGTTTCCAATGCATCAGGCGTTTCGCTGGAGCAGGTGCTGAATGTTCCGGTTCGCCCGGCCGTTCTACCGGTGACCACACGGCGCGAAATCAAGATCGCGCCGAACAGCAGCCTGACGATCAACGGTGATCTTCTGGCCGACAGCATGCTGATCGGTTCTTCCGTCGCCATCAACGTCACGCGCTCACCCGCCTTCGATATTCCCGCGCTGGTGATGATGCTGGACAAATATCCTTATGGCTGCGCCGAGCAGACGACTAGCCGCGCTTTGCCGCTGCTCTATGTCTCGGAACTGACCAAGGACAGCGGCATGGCTGAGGATCCCGACACCCGCAAGCGGGTGCAGGAGGCGATTTACCGCGTGCTGTCCTTCCAGTCGAGTTCCGGCAGCTTCGGCCTCTGGTCGCCGGGGTACGGCGATCTGTGGCTTGATGCCTATATCAGCGACTTCCTGACGCGGGCGCGTGAGCAGAGTTACGATGTTCCCGAAGCGGCCATGGTGCAGGCGCTGAACAACCTGCAGAACGGTCTTTCCTATGACAGCAATGTCAAGGATCGCGGCAACGAGATCGCCTATTCGCTTTACGTGCTGGCGCGCAACCGCAAGGCGGCGATCAACGATCTGCGTTATTACGCCGATACGGCGCTTGCCGATTTCCCGACGCCGCTTGCCAAGGCGCAGGTTGCCGCTGCCCTTTCGCTTTATGGCGACCAGACCCGTTCGAAGAGTGTGTTCGGCGCTTCGCTCGATATGGCAAGCCGTGCAACCAATGTCAGCTTCGCCCGCGCCGATTATGGTTCGGCCTTGCGTGATGGTGCGGCAACGCTTGCGCTTGCGGCCGAAAGCCGTCCGGTTCCGGCCGTCGTGCCGCAGCTTGCCGGTGCGGTGGCGAAGGAATGGGAAAAGAAGCCCTATACCAGCACCCAGGAACAGGCATGGATGCTGTTGGCCGCCCGCGCCGTCAAAGGCGAGGACAAGGATATACGTCTCGACGTGAACGGCGATCTGCAGACCGGCGGTTTCGGTAAGCGGATGAGCGGCGATGAATTGCTGGCGGCTCCCCTGAAGATCGCCAATGCCTCGGCCGATCCGATCACGGCTGTTGTCACCACCGTGGCGCCCCCGGCGCAGCCGCTTGCCGCGGGAGGCGAGGGCTTCACCATCACCCGCACCTATTATTCCATGGATGGCGAGGAGGTGAATCCGAGCGAGGTCACGCAAAACGAGCGTTATGTGGTGGTACTGAACGTGGTGCCGCAAAATAACTGGCAGTCGCGTATTCTGGTGACCGATCTTTTGCCCTCCGGTTTCGAAATCGACAATCCGAGCCTCGTCAATTCGGCAGCGCTTTCGAATTTCGACTGGTTGCCGGAAACGGAAGCGGCACATACCGAATTCCGCTACGACCGCTTCGTCGCGGCCTTTGATCGCTCGGCAGGCGACAGTTCGGAAATTGCTCTCGCTTATGTGGTCCGGGCCGTCACCCCCGGCACCTATGACCATCCGGCAGCCTCGGTTGAGGATATGTACCGGCCGCAATTTGCCGCCCGCACGGCAACCGGCCGCATGGAGGTGCGCTCGGCAACCCCATGAGGCGGAAAAAGGCTGTTATCGTCGGCATCGTTACGGCCGCGCTGCTTATCGGCGGCGCGGCCCTCGGTCTTGACGCGCTCGACAAGGCCTATCCGCCACCGCTGGAGGCTGCACAGCAGCGATCCTTCGAGGTGCTGGACCGCGACGGTAAGCTGTTGCGCGCCTTTGCGACACCGGATGGCCGCTGGAGGCTAAAGACCGAGGCCGCCGAGGTCGATCCGCAATTCCTGCGCATGCTGGTCGCCTATGAAGACCAGCGCTTTTACGATCATCACGGCGTCGATCCCTGGGCATTGCTACGCTCCGCCTGGCAACTGGCCAGCAACGGGCGGATCGTCTCCGGCGCCTCGACGCTGTCCATGCAGGTGGCAAGGCTGATCGAGCCGCGCGCCGACCGATCTTTTTCGGCGAAGTTCCTGCAGGCGGCGCGCGCGCTTCAGATCGAGAGGCGGCTCGACAAGGCCGAGATTCTTGATCTTTATCTGAATATTGCCCCCTATGGCGGTAATCTTGAGGGTATCAGAGCCGCAAGCCTCGCCTGGTTTGGCAAGGAGCCGGGCCGGCTGGACACCGCCGAAGCGGCTCTTCTGGTAGCGCTGCCGCAATTGCCGGAAAAACGCCGCCCGGACCGTTTTCCGGACGCGGCAAAACAGGCGCGCGAACGGGTGCTTCAACGGCTTGCCGTGGAGCGCGTGGTGGGGGAAGGAGAGGCGGAGCGGGCCGCATCGGCGGCTGTGCCGGTCAACCGGCGGGACTTACCGTCCTTTGCGCCGCATATGGCGGTTGCCGCCCGCGCGAAGTTTCAAAATGCTCCTGAGGCGCGTTCGACGCTGAGATTGCCGATCCAGCGGGAACTGGAGGGCGTTGCCCGCCATGCGGCTGAAAAGCTGGGCGACAAGGTCTCCGTCGCCATCGTTATGGCCGATGCGCAGACCGGGGATATTCTCGCGGAGGTCGGCTCGGCGGACTATCTCGATACGGCACGGCGTGGCTTCGTGGAGATGAGCCGGGCCGTGCGCTCGCCGGGCTCCACCCTCAAGCCGTTCATTTACGGCCTTGCGTTTGAAGACGGTCTTGTCGGGCAGGAAACCATCATTGAGGATCGCCCGGTCGATTTCTCCGGTTACCGGCCGCGCAATTTCGACATGCATTACCAGGGCGATGTCAGCATCCGCCAGGCGCTGCAACTGTCGCTCAACGTGCCAGCGGTCAAACTGCTTGATGCCGTCAGCCCCTCCGCACTGATGGTGCGGTTCCGGCGGGCGGGCGTCAAACTGGTGCTTCCGGCCAATGAAGCGCCGGGCCTTGCCATAGCGCTCGGCGGCGCCGGCATTTCCCTCGTCGATCTGGTGCAGCTTTACGCGGGGCTTGCCGGCAGCGGCGATCCCGTGCGGCTGGGTGATGGTGTTCGCGCCATTCCTGAGCGAGTGGAGGGTGACCGGCTGTTTTCCGATGCCGCGATCTGGAATGTCACCGATATACTCTCCGGTGTCCTTCCGCCGCTTGGCATGAAACAGCGTGGCATCGCCTACAAGACCGGCACCAGCTATGGTTATCGCGACGCATGGTCGGTCGGCTATGATGGGCGGCATGTGGTTGGCGTCTGGGTCGGCCGCGCCGATAATGGTGCGGTGCCGGGCATTGCCGGTTACGCGACGGCAGCTCCCATCCTGTTCGAGGCTTTCGCGAAATCCGGCGTTGCGGTGACGCCGATGCCCGCCGCGCCCTCCGGCATTGCGCGCGTCGCCGTAAGCGACCTTCCCGCCAACCAGCGGCGCTTTACCACGACTGCAAACGGCTTGCTTTCGGCCTCCAGGCGCGAAAGCGCGCCGCGCATCGTCTATCCGCCGGAAGGCGCGCGGGTGGAACTCTCCAGCCAATCAGGCATTTCGCCGCTGGTGCTGAAGCTGCAGGGCGGGCGCGCGCCCTTCCGCTGGCTCGCCAACGGCCTGCCTTTGCCGGATGCTTCTCATCGCCGCAACAGCGAATGGCGACCGGAGGGGCAGGGGTTCTCGACGCTAACAGTCATAGATGCCGATGGCCGCGCCTCGAGTGTGCGGGTTTTTGTCGAGTAAGTTCATAAGTTGGAACGTTAAATCGTGCTTCACCCGTCCAAGCGGCGAAGACAGCCTGCCGGGATCAGGAGGTTACAACGATGATCGGACCAACCTTATATGTCTGGATGTTGAGCGCGGTGCGCAGGAAGTTCAGCGCGGCCTCCGTATCGGTTACGAAGAGCGTGCCGCTGACGACACGGCGTGCCGTCGCTTCATTTCCTATGACAATGCGCCCATGAAAATGCCGTTGTATTTCCTCGACCACATAGGAGAGGGGCACATTGTCCACGGTGAGCTGGCCCCGGCGCCAGGCAAGCGCCGTACTGACATCCGTTTTCCGGATCGTGCTTTTGCCTGTCTCGTTCAAGTGAAGCACTTCCTCGCCTTCGCCGACTTTCACCGGAACAATTCCCTGCTCCTTGAAATCGACGCGCACGGAATGTTCGGTGACGGCAATGCGGGTGTCGGTGGCGCTTTGGCGAACATCGAAGGCCGTGCCGAGAGCCGTAACCAGCGTATCGTCGGTGCTGACGGAGAAAGGTCGTTTCGCATCCGGGCTGACCTGAAAAAAGGCCTGCCCTCGCAGGAGCCGAACGGTCCGTCGCTCGCTGGTGAAATCGAGCGCAATTGCAGATGACGCGTTTAATTGTACCCGGGAACCATCTTCCAGTGTCACTTCAGGCATCTCATCGGGGCCAGACATGATATCCGCACTCAGGCGCATGGGGCCATCCAGAGCAATGAACAATGTTCCGGCCGCGATGATCGCGACGACCGAGGAGATGATCGTGTTGCGGGTGCGCGATGAGGATGCGGCCGGCGCTTCACGCAGCCCGGCGTCAGAGCGTATCGCCGTTCTCGCTTCACCGAGAATGCGTTTCGCCGCCGTGTAGGCCCGACAGTTTTCCGGATCCATCTCCATCCAGCGACGAAATTCCGCCACTTCGGTTTCAGGCTGGTTCGGATCGCGGTTGCGAAACACCCAGTCGGCTGCCTCTCTGTTTCGTTTGCGCTGATCACGCGTCAGGCGTCTACGTTGCACGGAACGCTCCAATTATGCTCTTCCATGTGTAGACGAATGAGCTGTGTTGATTGGGATGTTTACTCCATTTCAAACAGCCGGTCGAGGCAATGGCTGAGCGCGCGCCGGAGATGCCGGTCGACCATATTGCGCGAAATTTTCAGTTTTGAGGCGATCTGGTCCGGGGAGAGGTGATGCAGCCTGTGCAGGACGAAGGCCGTACGCCGTTTTTCGGGCAGTTCGGCAATGGCCTGTTTCAGAACCGCCAGCCGCGCTTCGATGGCTAGCCCCTGATCGGGCGCGCTTTCTGTCGTGACCACGGTTCTGGCATCTTCATCCGAGCCGGAAAAGAGCCTGGATTCGAACTGCTCCCGTCTGATCCGGTCGATCCGCATATTCGAAGCGGCGCGGCACAGGAACGCCTTTATGGATCGCTTGCCGGACAGCGCATCCGGCTGCAAGGCGAGCTTGACATAGAGGTCGTGCACGATTTCCCGCGCGGCACCGTCCGAGCGGCTGCGTCCCCCCACGGCCTTGATGATATCGCCGTAATGCTCGACGATCGCCCTGTTCAACAGGTCGGTTCCGTCATTTTCATTGAGGCTGGCCGTCGACGTCCGCATTGCTTTCCTCAACCTCCGCAAGCTGCAAGGTGCGACAACTGAAGGCGGACACAGAGCACAAACCGGGTGCTCTCCTTAGGGTCTGTCCGAACCTCGTCATCATCCGGCATCGAAGTTTTGGACCTTCATTGCCGGTTTGGAATTTCTAGTCACGGGTAAAAAGTGATGCAAGTGCAATGATTTAAGGTCAGAGCCGTAAAAAACTCTGTTGACGCTTAAAAGAGGATAATTTTTATCATATTTATGTCTGGATTCATTGCATCTTTTCGCTTGCGGGCGAATGGGCGCAAAGGCGGGAGGCAAAAGCCTCTTTCACGAAGAACCCAAAGAATGTTGCGTAGCGGCCACAGGTCAGGCGCCTCGGGCCTGCGATGGTAGGGGCACGCACATCGGTGTTCCCGAAATCGGATCCGGCATGATCACGGCATTGACGCCAAAGACGTCAAGAACATTTGGCGCGGTGATAAAGGCGCTTGGGACCCCTGCGTCGAATATCCTGCCGTCCCTGACAAGAACGATTTCGTCAGCGTAACGGGCAGCCTGGTTGAGATCGTGGAGGACCGCGACAATGGTGCGGCCGCGCTCATGAACAAGGTGCCTGATGAGTTCAAGTATTTCGATCTGGTGGGCGAGATCGAGGAACGTCGTCGGTTCATCCAGAAGAAGAATGTCCGTTTCCTGGGCGAGCGTCATCGCGATCCAGGCGCGTTGCCGTTGACCGCCGGAAAGTGCCTCCACCTGACGGCCGGAGAGTGATGTCATGTCGGTCAACTCCAGAGCATGGGCGCACGCATCCTCATCACGGCTGGACCAGCGCTCGAAAAGCCGGCGATGGGGATAACGCCCTTGCCGGACCAGTTCCGCGACCGACAGTCCTTCCGGGGCCTGCGGTCCTTGCGTGAGGACGCCGATCTGTTTTGCACGCTCCCGCGATGGGATTGTCCGCGTCGAAGCGCCATCCAGAAATATCCCGCCTTTCATGGGGCTGAGAAGTCCGGCGAGTGCACGCAATATCGTGGATTTGCCGCATCCATTCTTCCCGACGAGAACGGTGAAATGGCCGGACGGAATCGTCAGGTTCAAGTCTTCGACAATGACGGAGCCATTATATCCAAGGGACAGATTATGTGTCGCGAGGCGGTAATTTTCATGCATGCCGGCGGCCCTTCAGAAGATAGGCGAAAAACGGAGCCCCCAGCAGGGCCGTGACGATACCGGCCGGCAATTGCGCCGGTGCTATGACCGTGCGGCCGATAATATCGGCGACCAACAATAAGAGACTGCCAGTCAGAGCAGCAACCGGAATGAGGGTCCGATGAGCAGGACCAACAATCCGCCTCGCAATATGCGGGGCGATCAGGCCGACAAACCCCACCAGCCCCACCATGGCGACGGTGGCGCCCGATATCAGCGCGCAGAGCAATATCAGGAATGCACGCGCGAGATTGACCTTCTGTCCCAAGCCCGTCGCCACGTCGTCGCCGAAACGGATGAGGTCCAGCTGTCGGCAGGAGAGCCAGGTCAGGGCCAACGGAACGGAAAGCCAGAGCAGAAGGCTTTTGACCTTGGTCCAGTCAGCGCCGTAGACGCTGCCCGACAGCCAGATCATTGCCCTTTGCACATCCATGACGTTGCCGAATGCGGTGAGGAAGCTCGTTCCAGCGCCGGCCATGGCGCTAAGGCCTATGCCGACAAGGATGATCCGGAGAGAGGAGGTGCCACGCTTCCAGGAGAGTGCGTAGACGGCAGCGGCCATCGTGACGGCCCCTGCAAAGCCCGCCCAGGCTAGAACGGCTGGCGAAACATCTGCAAAAAGGATCATAACCACACTTGCGACAAGTGCTGCCCCCGCATTGATGCCAAGAACGCCGGGCTCTGCCAGGGGATTGCGCATGACGGTCTGCGAGATCGTGCCCGCAACGGCAAGGCCGGTGCCGGCCAGCAGGGCCAGCATTGCTCTTGAAAGCCGGAATTCGATGATGATCATCTGCAGATCGGCAGGCGCGTTGCCAATGAGTGCATTCGCGACATCACGCCAGGCAATTGATTGGTCACCCCAGATCATCGCCGCAATGACGGCCAGAAGATTGAGAAGGATCAGAACAGTTATTACGCGTATCACGGTCTGCCTGCTCCCGTGCGATAACGCGCCAGCCAGAGGAAAAATGGCGCTCCAATCAGCGCCATCGTGACGCCAACAGGAAAACTCTGGTTGGCGAGAAAGATCCGTCCGGCGAGATCGGCGATGACCACCATGATCGCGCCGATGACGGCGCTGAAGGGAATGACCCACCGGTAATCTACGCTGATAGCAAGGCGAACGATATGCGGCACGACGAGGCCGACGAAGCCGACGGGCCCGACAAGTGTGACGGCGCTGCCGGAGAGGAGAATGACGATCACGACCGACAGGCTGCGCCAAAGGACTAGGTTCTGGCCAAGCGCCGTAGCGACATCGCTGCCAAGACTGAGTGTCGTCAGATGACGGGCGAGCAGCAATGATCCGAGCAGTCCTGCGAGCGAATATGGCGCCACGGCGAAGACCTGCTCCATAGTCCGGCCGCTTAAGGAACCGACAGTCCACAGCCGCACGGCATCCAGCGTCGTCTGGTCGAAGATCAGAATTGCCGTGGTCAGTGAGGTGAGGAATGTCGCGACCACTGCTCCAGCCAGCACCATGATCAGCGGGGTCGCGCCCACACGGCCGACGGAGCCGATGAAGAAAACACAGAGTGCAGCAAAAGCCGCGCCACCAAAGGCATACCAGACCAGTGCGTCGCCCGAAACGCCGATGATCGACAGGCTGGCGACGACTGCAAAAGCGGCGCCGGCATTGATGCCGAGCAGCCCTGGCGAAGCGAGCGGGTTTTTTGTCACCGCCTGCATGATTGCGCCTGAAACAGCCAGGCCCGCTCCGGCGATCATGGCAGCCGCGACGCGTGGCAGGCGCAGCAACAACACGACGAGATGATCACGCGAGCCGTCAAAGCGGAAGATTGCAGAGAGCACCGTCGACGGTGAAAGGGATGCCGGACCAGCCATTATTGCCAGCAGTGCGGAAACCAGAAGGCCAGCTGTGGCCAGCAAAAGCAGGACCGAGCAGAAAAATTCTGCTCGGCGTGGATGTATCGGTACTTCCGCCCTCGATAGTCCGCGCAACAATGTCACGGCTTATCCAGCAGATATTGCTCGATGTCATCGAGAACTTTGTTTGCTGAGCCGATGCCGTTGAAGCTCATCCATGTTTCGCGCTTGACCCGGTGGGCGTTTCCGGATGCGACTGCCGGCAACATTTGCCAAAAGGGGTTGCTGGTCGTACGGTCGGCAAGCGCGTCGTCCATGGTTGTGTCATATCTGCCGGCAACGACGTAAAGCAGGATGTCACCGTCGAGGAGTGCGAGGTCCTCCCATTCGGGCCGTTTGAAGACCGTATTGTCCTCAGTCGTTTCGTAAGCACTCCGTTTTACGCCGGCATCACGAAGAACCTCATAAGGCGCATAGGCGGCCGGGCCGTCGAGATAGACATGAAAACCGCTGGGCGTCACCCGCAATACCGATACCTTATGGGAAGCGGTCTTCTCTCTGATGGCGGCAACTCGTTTTTCGTAACCGGCCAGCATCGCTGCCGCCTCATCACTCTTGCCTGAAAGGAGCGCCAATGTGCGGAAATGGTCTTTCCAGCTCTTTGCGTCGATGAGCGCGGTCGGCGCAATCTTGGCGAAGTTCTGGTAGGATTGGTCGTGCAGGGCGGCGTCCCCAATAATCAGGTCAGGCTTCAGCGCCACAATGCGCTCGAGGCTCGGCTGCCGTGCTTCGCCAATATCGGCGACCGCCGCCTTGTCGGCTTTTTCTTTCAGTTCGTGGTCTTGAACGGACATGAGCGGTGCGCCGACCAAAGGCAGGCCGAGTTCAAGCGCCATTCCCAGATTGTAGAAGGGATCGAGCACGACGATCCTGCGGGGCGTGTCCGGCACGCAGATCGGTGCGCCATATACGCCGGATGTGAAGGACCGGCCCGAACATTGCGCTGAAGCGCCGGAGGCAAAAAGTCCCATCAGCAAGATGAGAAACGATCGCAGGATCATTCGTTACTCCAGAAATGGAAGCCTTCGCGGCATGGAGCCGCGCAGGAAACGCATCAGAATTTGACCTTGAGGTTCAGGCCGACGTTTCGGCGCTCACCGAGCGTGGCGGCAATATTGTTGTCGTTATAGACAAAATATTTCTCATCCAGAAGGTTCTGCGCAAAGGCGTTGACTTCCCACCTTTCGGTCTTGTAGCCCGCCTGCAGGTTCACGATCCAACGGCTGTCGAGATAATCGTGCGGCAGGCTGCCCAGACGCGCGAGGTAGCTCGAGGTATATTTGGCGTCGGCGCCGACATAGACGCCGTTATCGAAGGTGTAGCGGGCGCCGAGACCCAGCGACCACTCCGGCGCTTCCGGGAACGGCAGGCCGGACAGATTGCCATAGGTCAGATCGTTGAAATTCTTGAATTCGGTACGGACGTAGCCGAGCGATGCAAAGGTCTGGAGGTTGTCCGTGACCTTGAATGACGGCTCGAATTCGAAGCCCCATGCTTCCGAAGACGCAGCGTTGATAATGCGCCGGCTCAGCAGATCCGTCGGATCGAGCTGCATCAGAACCTGCTGGTCCGAATATTTGGTGAGGAAAACGTTTGAATTCACGGTCAGCCGGTCATCCATGAACGAGCCTTTGTAGAAAATCTCGTAGGTCGATGCCGTTTCCGGTTCGTAATTATAGGCTGTGCGCCGATACGAATCGTAACTCGCGCCACCTGTCCGGAAGCCCTGGGAATAGGTAATCCCGACCGTCTGTGTATCAGTCAGTTCTTTCGAAAGGCCGATTTTCGGTACGAAATTGACCTCGCTGAAGGATGCGGCATAGTCCGTCACAATAGTCGTGGTGCCACCCAGAGGCTGGGTCCGAACCAGATTTTGGGTAATATCCTGATCCGTATAGTCCAGCCGGCCGCCGAGGGTGATTTTCCATGTCGGAACGAATTCGTATGTCGCCTCTCCGAACAGGGCGGCATTGAACGATTTCTGCGTATTGTGCTGAACCTGGTTGCGGTTGACGGTGGCTGTCAGCGGAATGGTGCGATCATAGAAATTTTTCTCGTCTTCATAAGAAAAATAAACGCCGCCGACCCAGTCCCATTTGTCACCTTCATAATTGAGGCGAACTTCCTGGGAGCCGATCCATTCCTTGTAGTAGCCATGATAGGTGTTGATTTCGCCCGGAGTTCCGTAATTGACCGAAAGGCGATCGGCATCGGAGTAGCTGAAGGCCGAAAGTGACGTCAGCTTCAGCTCGTCTGAAAAGTCATGCGTTACCTCCAGTCCGACGTTATGGACGTCGGTCGGGCGATATTCGATGTAGACCGGAAGCTGATAGTCGCCGCGTTTCTGGTCGAAGCTGAAAGGAATAGAGCCCTTGGGGCCGCCAATATCGCGAACGGCGGGGTTGTCGTGTGAAAACGAGTAGCTGAGAAGCGCGCGCGTCTCGGGCATTTCTGCCGGTTCAAACAGAACCTTGCCGCGGACCTGGTAATAGAAGTCGTGGGTGAACTCGTTATAGTTCTCAAAACGCTCGAATGTCGGGTAATTGATATCGTTCTTGCTGCGCTGAACCTCACCGGAAATTCGAACAGCGAGCTGATCGTCCATCAACGGCGCATTGAACATGAAGCCGGTGCCGTAGAGATTGCCGGTGGCGATCGTGGTCGAAAGTTCCGCTTCCTTTTCGAAAGTGGGATCCTTGGTCTTGATGTAAATGGCGCCAGCCATGGCAGCGCGCCCCGACAGCGTCGACTGTGGGCCGCGATAGACTTCGACCTGCTCGACGTCAAACAACCCGCGTGCCCCGCGGCGCGCGCCACGTACCGTCTGCTGAACGCCGTCAATGTAGAGGGTGGCAAGAGGTGCGCCGCCAGGCACGAGACCTTCCGAGCTGACACCACGAATGATGAAACCGGCATCGGCCCAGTCGCCATCCATGACGTTTGCCATGCGGCGGAAGCTATCGCGAAAACTCCTTAGCTGGCTGTTGTCGATCTGCTCCGCGTTGACGATGCCGATGCTTGAGGATGTGCTGGCAAGCGTCGTGGCGTTGCGGGAACCGTAAATCGTGATGGCCTGCAACTGGGTCGCGCCGTCGGCACCGACGGCTGCGGCATCTGCAGGAGCCGGCGCAAGGCTGAGGGCGATCTGGTTCTGGCCGGCAAACCGCGACTGGACACCGGTCCCCGCAAGCACGGCGCTGAGCGCCTGTGAGGGTGTGAGATTGCCCCTGGCGCCGCTAGACGTTTTGCCATTGGCGATCGACCCGTCAAAGATAATCTGTAGGCCGGTTTGCGTGGCGAGCTGATTGAGCGCGGAAGTCAGCGGCCCGGCGGCAATGGAGATCTGTCGTGGCGCGGTGCTGGTCTGAGCGGCAGTCTGTGCCGCAGCCGGCGCATGTAAAGCCAGAGCAGAAACCGAAGTTGTAAGCAGCACCGCTACCCATCCTGCCAGCCCGGTTCGAGCCGTCCTGCCATTAATTCCCTTGCATTCCATTGAAGCCCCCGCTCCCGCGCACTTAATAAGCGTTTCAGAAAAAAGGCGGCAATATCCGCCTACTCATGCTGAAGACGATCAAAGGTGGCGTGATGGGACTCCCAGGTTAAAAAAATTATTGAAAATAATAATCTTATTTTAGGCAGAAATGGGCGCGCATTTCCTGAAGGAGAATGCTGTTACGCTCTTCATTCGACTTCAGCACGCAGGTGGGGCACTTTTCCGCACCCTCTACGGTATAGTACCGACAGCATCCACCGCGGGCGCGAAACGTATGGGTGAAGGGTTCTTTTAAGGCACTGTCACGCAGGGTGAGGTCGAAATAACCCAGCTGCCGGTTGTTCAGCGGCGATCCCTGTACCTTGACGATCGTCATGGCCGTAGCCATCGCCTCGGTAAGGCAGCCGAACCGCCTTCCGACATCGAGAAATCTGCCGGCTATCGCATCTCCCACCAGCCGCCACCGCGCGTTTTTCGAAAAGCCGGTCCTTTTTGCCAATGCTTCCACCAGCGGATGGAAATGTTGCTCGACGCCCATGCGGAACCTTTCGCATAAGCCCGCGTGGTCCGTGACCGCCGAAAAAGGCCGGCCTCACGATCGGTAAATATCTGCGGCGACAGTAGCCGGACGCGTGCCCGCCTCACCGTCATCGCTTCCCCGTCATGTTCGCCATGATGGGTGTAGAACTGCAATGAGACGGAGTCGGGTGACATATCCGGCACCACGTTTCGGCCCACCAGCAGCGGAACCGTGGCCATGAAGAAAATATAGCAATAGTCGCTCATCAGGAATGCGGCGCGACTTTTGAGATCAACGCCGGGATCGAACGACCCTTCATAATCCAGGAATTCTTCCAGCGCCGCGGAGCTGGAGAACAACTCGGCAGACGTCATCCAGCCGGGAAGCATCGGGCCGGCGCTGCAAGGCACCTCGGGCCACATGGACTGCTGTCGGGCAGTCGCTTCCGTCAGACTATCGGCGGCGGAGGCGCCGGCTGTTTCATGATTCCTCATTGTCTGCCGCATCCCTCAGTTTGGCATCGCACGTCAGGCTCATGCCGTTCCGGTTGAAACAGCGCAAGCCTGCACCTTATCGGTTTGCCATAATTGGCCCAGTTTTCCAATGAAGTGAGCGAAGGCGTGTGGCGCGAGCATATGCGCCCCTCCGATCCGATGCATCGTGATGTCTTGCCCGATACAGTTTTCCCAGGCACCTGCCGCATGCCAGCTGACAAGATGGTCGGCATCGGCAACGAAGACATGGACCGGGAATGTCACGGGCAGATGCGGAGGGGTGAACTGATACGTCTCGCAAATGCGAAAATCATTGCGCAGAACCGGCTCGAACAGGGCCATGGCCTCCCTGTCACGCAATATCTCGTCCGGCGTGCCGCCGATCTCGACCAGCGATTGGTGAAAATCCTCGCTCGTCATGCTGTGGATGGGCTCACGCCCCTCAAGGACGCGGTCAGGGGCGTTGGAGCCGAGAATGTAGAAGGCGTCGGGAAGCGGCAGGCGCCGAATAGAGAGGTGTCGGAGCAGTTCATAGGCCACAACCGCGCCCATGGAATAACCGAACAGGGCATAGGGCGCCTGCAGCAGCCCGGCGATTTCGTTTCCGACGTGGTCGGCAAGGCTCTGGATATCGCGTGGCAGCGGCTTGGTGAAATGCGCTTCGCGACCGGGCAAGGCGACCGGTACGACATCAAAGACATTTTGGGAATTCTGTACCCATGATCGGAACAGGCTGGGGCCGGCGCCGGCCGGGGGGTAGGCAGATCAACCGCGGACGAACTGTCATCGGGGCTGCGCGGAAGCGGGTTTGTAGCAAACCCATCTGAATATTGTAGCAAAATAGGGCTGAAAGCCCATAATGAATTGATTTTTATAGAAAAAATGGTGTCCACGAGAGGATTCGAACCTCCGACCCCAGGATTCATACCGCTTCGGCTTTCACCGCCGTTCCACCCCTTGTCAGGCAGAACGTTCGTGGTCTGGACTGTCCCTTCACCCTGGGCCATCGAGGCCTTTAGGTGCTGCCCATCCAGTCTCTACACCTTCACCGGATTTCTCCGGAGCTTGGCTCGGGATTGGCATGCTGGAAGACCAGCGAAGCTTTCCCCGACTTTGAGCAGATCGATTGCGTCGTTTCCGGGCGCAACCCCCAATTTACCTTAGGAATCCTGTGCTCTATCCTGCTGAGCTACGTGGACACTGAATTGCTCTTTAACCTGACGCTGCCTGCGGATCAACCGCGTTCTTCATCGCGGTTGATCTCTTCCTCGGCTTTCTTTGCTTCTGCCGGCAATCAACTTGTCAGGCGCTGTTCCGCCAGTTTCACCCAGTAGGAAATACCATAGGCGATGGCCTCATCGTTGAAATCATAACCCGGATTGTGGAGGCCTGCCGAATCGCCGTTGCCGATGAAGATGAAGCAGCCCGGTCTTTCCTTCAGCATGAAGGAGAAATCCTCTCCGGCCATGGAAGGATCGACATCGGGATCGACATTCGGTTCGCCCACCACATCGCGGGCCACACGGATGGCGTGGTCGGTTTCAGCGGCGTGATTGAAGGTCACCGGGCAATAACGCTCATAGACGACCTCGGCTTCCGCGCCATTTGCAAGAGCGATACCCTCCGCCATCTGCTTGATGCGATCCTGCGCGAGATCGCGCACCGTTTCGTCGAGGCTGCGAACCGTCCCGGCAATCAGCGCCTCGTTGGGGATGATGTTGTGACTGGATCCGGCCTGAAAGCGGGTAACGGAGACGACCACCGAACGGATCGGATCGGCATTGCGCGAGGCGATCATCTGCAGGTTGCCGACGATCTGCGCGCCGATGGTGATGGGATCGATGGTACGGTGCGGCTGGGCTGCATGACCGCCGCGGCCCTTGACGGTGATCGAGAACTTGTCCGGTGCGGCCATGATGCCGCCCTTGCGAATGGCGAAGGCGCCGAGCGGAATGCCCGGCATGTTGTGCATGCCATAAACCTCATTGATGCCGAAACGCTCCATCAGCCCGTCCTCGACCATGGCGAGCGCGCCGGCCCCGCCTTCTTCCGCCGGCTGGAAGATGACTGCGATGGAGCCGGCGAAATTGCGGGTCTCGGTGAGATATTTGGCCGCGCCAAGCAGCATGGCCGTGTGGCCGTCATGGCCGCAGGCATGCATGGCGCCCGTGGTTTTCGACGCCCAGGGCTTGCCGGTTTCTTCAACGATGGGAAGAGCATCCATGTCTGCGCGAAAGCCGATGGTGCGATGACCCGGAAGATTGCCCCTGATGATGCCGACGACACCCGTGCGGCCGAGACCGGTCACGATTTCGTCAACGCCGAAAGATTTCAGCTTCTCCGCAACAAAAGCTGCGGTGTTGTCGACATCATACAAAATCTCTGGATTTTCATGCAGGTGATGCCGCCATTCGCTGACTTCCTGCTGGAGTTCGGCGGCTCTGTTCAAAATCGGCATTCGTTCATTCCTGGGTTCATCGGTACGGCGTGTCGTAAAACTCCATCCTCCGTGGTGGATAGTGCGCCGCATAATTGACGTAATCAATGTACTTTGCCATTGCTAGGACATATATGGTGAATATTGCCATTCCCCGACTGAAGACGGGAATTCGAGGACCAGCCTTGCCACAGACTTTTAAATCGCCAAACGCCGCGCGCCGGCTTTCCGCAGCCATTGCCATCATGACCGCAGGCCTCGTTGCCGCGGCGCCCGTGGCAAATGCCAATCCGAAAATGGTTGTGGATGTCAAAACCGGCAAGGTGATTTCACACCAGGAAGCCTTCCGCAAATGGTATCCCGCCTCGCTCACGAAGCTGATGACCGCCTATATCGCCTTTTCGCAGATGAAGGCAGGCAAGATCAGCCCACAGACGGAAGTGGTGATGAGCAAGAAGGCCGCCGACCAGCCGGCCTCGAAAATGTACTTCAAGCCCGGACAGAAACTGACCATGGACAGCGCGCTGAAGCTGCTGCTCATCAAATCCGCCAATGATATCGCTGTCGCAATTGCCGAGACCATCGGCGGCAACACGGATAATTTCGTGGCGCAGATGAATGCGCAGGCGCAGCGCCTCGGCATGAATTCCACACATTACGTGAACCCCAACGGTTTGCCCGGCAAGGGGCAATATACGACGGCGCGTGACCTTGCGCTGCTGGCGCTGATCATCAAGCGGGAATTCCCGGAATATGCACATTATTTCTCGCTGGAAGGTGTGACGACGGGCAAGAGGAATTATGCCAACTTCAACATGCTTGTCGGCCGCTTCGAAGGTGCCGATGGCATGAAGACGGGCTTCATTTGCGCCTCCGGTTTCAACCAGGTGGCATCGGCCGTTCGCAACGGACGTTCGGTCATCACCGTCGTTTTGGGTGCCGATAGCCTTGCCGGTCGAACCGATCAGTCGGCCGATCTTCTGCAGATGGGTCTGACCTCGCCTTCCGGTCAGGGTGTCTCTCTCGCCTCGCTCGCGCCCTATGGCGATACTGCAGAGGTCAACGATATCAGCGCTGAAATCTGCAACCCGAAGGCAGCCAAGGTGCGCAGCGAGGGTCGTGACGAGGCTGGCCGCATGGTCATCCATTCCCCCTATGTGCAGGAGATGACCAGGCCGCCGGAATATTCTTTTGCCGGGCTGATCCCCGGTAGCGAAACGGTCGCGGTCAATGCGCCGAAGGGTGCGGCAGCAAAGGGCCAGCTGGCCAACGTTCCGATCCCGATCCCACGTCCGACGTTCTGACGGGGATGAGCGGCACGAGGGTGAGGCTCTCGGCCGCCATGCTGTTTGTCTATTCGCAGGTCGATAATGTTATGATATTACGGTGTCGCTCGTGGCTTTCAGCCTCGGGCGATTTCTTTTAGCTTCATGCTGTCGCGGGTCTGCGTCCTCGACCGATCACCCGCAGCGGCAATCAACACACAGGCAAGACATGTCTCGCGATCGTATACCGGTTTCCATCATCACCGGATTTCTCGGCGCCGGAAAATCGACGCTGCTCAACCGACTTCTCAAAGACCCCGAAATGAACGACGCGGCGATCATCATCAATGAATTCGGCGATGTCAGCATCGATCATATGCTGGTTGAAAGTGCTGGTGAGGGAATCATTGAACTGGCGGAGGGCTGCCTCTGCTGCACGGTGCGTGGTGAGTTGGTGGATACGCTGGCGGAACTGATGGATGGTATCCAGACCGGCAAGCTGAAGCCGGTCAAGCGGGTGGTTATAGAGACCACCGGTCTTGCCGATCCCGCGCCCGTCATGCAGTCGATCATGGGCAATCCCGTGATTGCGCAGAGTTTCGTGCTGAACGGCATGATCACGGTGGTGGACGCCATCAACGGCCTGTCTACGCTCGTCAATCACGAGGAGGCGGTGAAGCAGGCGGCTGTGGCCGACCGGCTGGTGATGACGAAGCGGGCGCTCGCCGATGCTTCCACCATCGCTGCACTGACGGCACGCCTTGAGGCGCTCAACCCGCGTGCGACAATCGAGGATGGCGATAAAACCGACTGGAGTGCTGCGGGGCTTCTCGACAACGGCCTTTACGATGTCTCCAGCAAAAATACCGATGTCGGCCGCTGGCTGGGGGAAGAGTCCGGTCATGATCACGATCACGGCCACGACCATCACCACCATCGTGGCGACCACGATCATCACCATCATGATGTGAACCGGCATGACGAATCGATCCGGTCCTTCTCGATCATTCATGACAAGCCGATCGATCCGATGGCGATCGATATGTTCGTCGATCTGCTGCGCTCGGCACATGGGGAAAAGCTTCTTCGTATGAAGGCCATCGTCAAGCTGTCGGATAATCCGGGCCGGCCTTTGGTGCTGCATGGGGTACAGAGCATTTTCCACCGGCCCGAACGCCTCTCGGCCTGGCCGGACCCGGCGGATCAGCGCACGCGCATGGTGCTGATTACGAAGGATTTGCCGGAGGCTTTCGTGAAAGACCTGTTTGCCGCCTTCACCGGCACACCGGGCATTGACCGGCCGGACAGGCAGGCGATGACGGACAATCCGCTGGCGGTTTCCGGGTTGCGGTTTTGAGGGAAGTGCTAGCGCAGGTAGGTCTGGCGGGTGCGGTTTAACCCCCCTCTGCCCTGCCGGGCATCTCCCCCACAAGGGGGGAGATCGACAAGCGGCCTGCGCCGAATATCGTTATCAGACCGTTGAGACCGCAATAAATAGGTTTGCGAGTGACCGAGCGGTTGCGTCACACGATCTCCCCGTTGAGAGGGAGATGTCCGGCAGTACAGAGGGGGGTATCCTTCGCGGTGCGCGAATTACCCGCCCTTCACAATCCGAAACCGATGCCCCTTATCCAGTGTAGTGGTTTCCACCAGGCTGTGCCCATCCTCATTGCACATATGCGCAATATCGATCACTGCCAGTGGATCGGTCGTCTCTACCGTCAAGACATCGCCAGCCTTGAGGGTGGCGAGCTTCTTGCGGCTTCTCAAAACCGGAAGGGGGCATTTAAGCCCCCTTAAATCATAAACGATCTCGGCCGTTTCGGTCATTCCTTGGCCCAGAACTTCCAGAATGGCTTCTTTTCGGGCGCTTCCGGTGCCGGGGCAGAGGAATAGGCGAGTGGGTTCATCGTCGGGACCGGGACGCTCTGCGTGGCAGCGCCTGTATGGCCTGCTGTTGCGGGCGCGGCCGTTGCAACCATGGTCGGGGCAGCAGGGGCCGGGTTGGATTGCGGTGCGGTGGCGAGCTGGGCTGCAGAAGGACGCGGGCCGCGCAGCGCGGAGGCGGTTGCGGTCGTCGCCGGCGAGGATGACGTGACCTGCTGCGCCTTCTTTTCCATCAGCGCAGCATATTCCGTTTCCTTCATCAGCTTGCCGGCCTTCAGCGCCGAGCCGGTTGGGGCATAGGCGGGCTCACGGCCCTTGCGCTTTTCGGCAACCAACGCTTTGCGTTCCGCCTCGCTCGGATCATACCAGGCCATGCCCTCATATTTCGACATCGCCTTTGCATAAGCGAGATCATAGGTTTTCTCGTAGCTCGAGAGCGCGCTGACAAGCGCGGGCGGTGTGCTCATGGCCGGGCATTGGCCTGACGCGTTGAAGCTTCCGCCTTCCGTCTGCTGATTGAAGACATATTTCTTCTCGCAGACATTCACTTCCGGCGGGCGTTTGGTCACTTCGAAATTGTCGTAACCGACCTTCAGCATCTTCCAGAATTCGAGATGTTCGCTCTTGCGATGGCGGGCCATGTTTTCCGCTGTCATGCGGAAGGGGAAGGCCTGCAGCTGAACGGTCTTCTGGCCGCCCTTGAAGGCATCCCGTGCGAAACCGTAGATTTCAAGAATCTGCGCATCCGTCATCGAATAACAGCCCGACGATGAGCAGGCGCCATGGATCATCAGATTGGTGCCGTTGCGGCCATTGGCGGCATCGTAGCGGTTCGGGAAGCCGGTATTGATGGCGAGGTAATATTTGGAATTCGGGTTCAGGTGGGCCGGCGTCAGGTTGTAGAAACCTTCAGGCGCCTGCCGGTCGCCTTCCTTCACTTTGGGGCCGAGTTTACCGGACCACGCGCAAATCTGGTATTCGGCGATCTTGTCGAAGCGGTTGTCCCGCTTGGCCTTCCAGATTTCCAGCGCACCTTCTTCCTTGAAGATGCGGATCATGATAGGCGAGGTACGATCCATGCCCTTCTTGTCGATCTCGGCCAGAATGGACGGAGACAAGGGGTAATCGACCTTGTTCTTGATGTGCGACACATCACGTTCGACGGTTTCGAGCGTATCGTTACAACCGGCGAGAACGAGCGCGGTGCAGGCAAGAAGTGCAAAATGTGTCAAACGCATGATCTGATCCGAAAGACGATGGCACGAAATGGCGGCAGTTCTATACCGTTCCGTGTGCAATTTAAATACGGTATTAACCGTTTACATCTTCTTAACTCAAATCGGATCCGCCCCGCGGCCGCCGATACATCTGTTGATGTGACCGGACTATGGCCGAGTTGGGGCGATAGCGGCGGAAATTAAGGCCGCCTTAGAGGTTTCTGCCGATATCCAGGAATTTCTGACGGCGTTCGGCGCGCAGCTGCGTACCGGAGCGCTGGGAAAGATCGGCCAGAGCCTTGGCGATAACGTCACCCGTTGCGTTGATGACGGTTTCTGGAGCGCGGTGTGCGCCGCCGATCGGTTCCGGAATAATTCCGTCGATGACGCCGAGCGATTTCAGATCTTCGGAGGTGATCTTCATGTTGGTCGCGGCTTCCTTGGCGCGGGTCGAATCGCGCCAGAGGATGGAAGCGGCGCCTTCCGGTGAGATCACCGAGTAGATGGCGTGTTCGAGCATGTAGACGCGGTTGCCTGTAGCGATCGCGATAGCGCCGCCCGAGCCGCCTTCGCCGATCACGACGGAAACGATCGGCACCTTCACGTTGAGGCACATTTCCGTCGAGCGGGCGATGGCTTCCGCCTGACCGCGCTCTTCCGCGCCGACGCCGGGATAAGCACCTGCCGTATCGATCAGCGTGACGACGGGCAGCGAGAAGCGATCAGCCAGTTCGAGAACGCGGATCGCCTTGCGGTAACCTTCCGGGCGCGGGCTGCCGAAATTGTGCTTCAGGCGGCTTTTGGTGTCATTGCCCTTTTCCTGGCCGATGATGGCGACGGGTTGACCGTTGAAACGGGCAAGGCCAGCCTGAATGGCGGCGTCTTCGGAAAATTTTCGGTCGCCGGCAAGCGGCGTGAAATCTGTGAACAGCGCCTTGGCGTAATCGACGAAATGCGGACGCTGCGGGTGACGCGCGACCTGCGTTTTCTGCCAGGCGTTCAGCTTAGAATAGATGTCCTGCATCGCATCATTGACGCGCGATTCCAGGCGGTTGATCTCCTCCGAGGTGTCTATGCTCTCGTCTTCATCGGCAAGCTTCTTCAGTTCGATGATCTTGCCTTCAAGGTCAGAGATAGGTTTTTCGAAGTCGAGATAATTGTGCATGAGATCCGTTTCCGATCGTTTTGCGCAAGGTTTGACCGGGTTATCCGGCGGTTCCGGTCGCTCTAATCAAGGTTTTTGCCCTGTTTGGCAAGGGGGTGATGTGTTTGTACCAGCTCTTGCAGGCGTTCTTCCAACACATGTGTATAGATTTGTGTCGTTGAAATGTCGGAATGGCCAAGCAGTTCCTGCACAGCACGCAGATCCGCACCGTTCTGCAGAAGGTGGCTGGCAAAGGCGTGGCGCAGCACGTGCGGTGACACTGCCGAGGGTGTGAGGCCCGCGCGGATGGCGATGTCCTTCAGGTCACGGGCGAAGACCTGACGGGGCAGATGGCCTTCCTTGCTGCTGGAAGGAAAGAGCCATGGGCTCTCCATGGCTTCAGCCTTTTTCGCTGCCCTGCTTTTTTCGGTCGCGACTGCCTTTCGGGCGGCTTCGTATTTTTCCATCGCCTCGATGGCGGCGCGGGAAAGAAGAACCATCCGGTCCTTGTTGCCCTTGCCGCGGATCATCAGGAAACGCCCTTCCTGACGCAGCACCTTGACGGGAAGTGACACGAGTTCGCTGACACGCATGCCGGTGGCATAAAGAAGCTCGAGCAGCAGATGCATGCGGATGCGGGCAAGCTGGCCGGGACCGGCCGTCGCGGCTTCCTGCGCCGCGAGGCCGAGAAGCCGGTTCACATCGGCGACGCTCATCGTTTTCGGCAGGGTAAGGCCTTTCCTGGGCGCATCAATGATGCCGGTCGGATCGTCACTGCGCAGCCCTTCCGAATAGAGAAAGCGATAAAATTGCCGCATGGATGAAAGGCGTCTCGCCTGCGAGGTCGCGGCGAAGCCTTGCGCGGAAAGATGGGTCAGATAGGCGGAAAGGTCCGATGTGGCGGCTTCTGTCAGAGACCGGCCGCGACTGCTCAGGAATTCGCGCAGGTCCGTCAGGTCCCGCTCATAAGATGCGAGTGTGTTGGCGGCGGCACCCCGCTCGGCGCTCATCATTTCCAGAAAACTTTCGAGCCGTGCGCCGTCGCGCACTCCCGTCGCCTGTCCGCTCATGGGGTGCGCCTCGCAGGCTCCGTCGATGGCGGGTTCAACCGCTCGGAGGGAATGCGCACCGTCACCTCGCGGTCGCGCGGCTGAACGAACAGAACGAGCAGCACCATGCCGCCATAGATCAGCCCCGCGATGGTCGCCAGTATCATCGTGAAGCGGAAGAGGGTGGGCATGGCGGCTCCGTAAAGGTGGCGGTCAAAACGTATATGCGGTGCGGCGAAAGCGGCGACAAGATCAAAATGCCCGTTCCGCCTCAAGCCGCGTGCGGCGATCATTGTGATTCACCGCCATTCAGGCAGCAATTTGGCTTGACGCTTCGTAAACATTTGCAGATATCCATGCCAAACGGGCTTTCAAATCTATGAATGAAACGAATTTATCCGTCCCGGCCACACTCGGGGAGCAAGCGCGGGCAAAGCTCGGACGGCGAAACATCGTCTTCGTCGGGCTGATGGGGGCTGGAAAGTCGGCGGTGGGCCGTATGGTCGCCCAGCAGCTCAGGGTTCCTTTCATTGATACGGATGTCGAAATCGAACGTGTGTCGCGCATGACGATTTCGGAGCTTTTCGCTACCTACGGTGAGGAAGAGTTTCGGGCTCTGGAGACACGGGTCATCAAGCGCCTGCTGCGCGGCGGTCCCAAGGTCGTCTCAACGGGTGGCGGCGCCTTCATCAACGACAATACCCGTGCCCATATCAGACGGGGTGGCATTTCGCTGTGGCTGAAAGCCGATCTCGAGGTTCTATGGGAGAGGGTTAACAAGCGCGACCATCGTCCATTACTGAAGACAGAAAACCCCAAGGCAACGCTCGCTGCCCTGATGGAGAAACGCTATCCGATCTATGCGGAGGCGGATGTCACCATAGAATCCCGTGATGTCCGCAAGGAGATCATCGCGACCGAAGTGCTGACGGCTTTAGCCGGCCTTAAACAGAAAGACTGACCACCATGACGCCTTCCGAAATCCATACCGATGAACGTCTTGTCCATGTGCCGCTCGGCGAGCGCGCCTATGACATTCTGATCGGGCCGGGACTGATCGGCAGGGCAGGCGGCGAAATTTCGGCGCGGCTGAAGGGTCGCCGCGCGGCGATCATCACCGACGAGCATGTCGCGCCGCTTTACGTTGAAGGCCTGATGGACGGCTTGCAGACGGATGGCATCGAGGCCGTTTCGCTGACTTTGCCGGCTGGCGAAAAGACCAAGAGTTTCGAGCATCTCGTCACCGTCTGCGATGCGGTTCTGGCCGCAAGGGTGGAGCGTAATGATGCGGTAATCGCGCTCGGCGGCGGCGTGATCGGCGATCTCGCCGGTTTTGCGGCCGGTATCGTCCGCCGCGGCGTCCGTTTCGTGCAGATACCGACCTCGCTTTTGGCGCAGGTCGATTCCTCCGTCGGCGGCAAGACCGGCATCAACACCCGCCATGGAAAGAACCTGATCGGTGTTTTCCACCAGCCCGATCTGGTTCTGGCCGATACGGCGGTGCTCGATACGCTCAGTCCGCGCGAGTTCCGCGCCGGCTATGCCGAAGTCGTCAAATACGGCCTGATCGACAAGCCGGATTTCTTCTTCTGGCTGGAAAAGAACTGGGATGACATCCGCACCGGCGGCCCGGCCCGCATTCAGGCGATTGCGACCAGTTGCCAGGCCAAGGCAGACGTGGTGGTGGCCGACGAGAAGGAAAACGGCGTACGCGCCCTTCTGAATCTCGGCCACACCTTCGGTCACGCACTGGAGGCGGCGACGAATTACGACAGCAAGCGGCTGGTGCACGGCGAAGGCGTCGCCATCGGCATGGTGCTGGCCCACCAGTTCTCTGCCCGTCTGAACCTCGCAAGCCCCGACGATGCCGCCCGCGTCGAGGCACATCTGAAGGCCGTTGGCCTGCCAACAACGATGAAAGAAATTCCCGGCGAATTGCCGCCCGTCGAAACGCTGATGACGGCAATTGCGCAGGACAAGAAGGTCAAGGGCGGCAAGCTCACCTTCATCCTCACCCACGGCATCGGCCAGTCCTTCGTGGCGGATGATGTGGCGGCGTCCGAGGTGCAATCATTCCTGTCGGAAAAACATCCGGGGTGAGATGTTAAGCGATACGGTGAGGGCCCCCTCATCGCCTCGCTTCGCTCCGGCACTTCTCCCCGGCGGGAAGAAGAACAAGCCGAATTGGTAATGCCATACCAAAACGTTGGTGCAGCGGCGTTATGGTCTATGCTTTAAGCAAAGCGTTGCAGCACGGTTTCTTCTCCCCGCCCGGGGAGAAGGTGGCCCGGAGGGCCGGATGAGGGGGCTTGCTCTCGGTCTTGATGGCAGCCCTAATCAGAACCGCACCGCTTCCCCCGGTGCCGCTGCCTCTATCGCCAGCGCATGTAGCCCGGCGTCGAGTTCCGGCTTTAAAAGCACATTGATCGCCCGGTGGCGATCGACGCGAGACTTGCCGGAAAAACTTTCAGATACTATCTGAACACGCATATGCGTTTCGCCTGTACCGGTCATATCCGGCTGGTGGCCTGCATGCATCTGGCTTTCATCGACGACCCTCAGGCGTTCCGGTGAAAAGCTTTCCCTAAGCTTGGTTTCTATGCGCTCTCGCAGAGACATTCGAAGGGCTCCAATTCTGTTTGCCGGTCTTTGAAGGGGGCTCCCTAAAAGCCTGTAACATTCCACTTTGTCAATTCTTGTTGTGCGGCTTTTCGCACCCCATAATCAGGGCATCATGAAACTGGATTCGAAATATTTCGATCGCATCCGCACGCGCCGGAAAAGGGAGCGGGAACCTGAGGTTCAGGCCCCCACCTGCCAGTGGGATGGATGCGATAAACCGGGCGTTCACCGGGCACCTGTCGGCCGCAATGCCGAGGGGCAATTCTTCCTGTTCTGTTTTGAGCACGTGAAGGAGTATAATAAAGGCTATAATTATTTTTCCGGCCTCTCCGACAGCGAGATCGCCCGTTACCAGAAGGAAGCGATCACCGGCCATCGCCCCACCTGGACGGTGGGCGTCAACAAGAGCGCCCGTGACAGCCCGCTGCATTCCACGCTGCGCTCCGGTTCGGCCAGCGGCAATGCCCGTATCTGTGATCCTTTCGGCTTTGCCGGCGGTTTTGCGGGTGGCTCGAAGGCAGGCGGCACCCGCATGCAACAGGACCGTAAATTGAAGACGCTGGAGGCAAAAGCCTTCGATACGCTCGGTCTTTCGTCCAGCGCAAAGCAGGAAGACATAAAAAGGCGCTATAAGGAGCTTGTCAAAAAGCACCATCCTGATGCTAATGGTGGCGATCGTGGTTCGGAAGAACGTTTTCGGGCTGTTGTTCAAGCATATCAATTGTTAAAGCAGTCAGGTTTCT
>JAEXMK010000195.1 GCA_023444445.1 Pseudomonadota bacterium
TGCCCGTCAATTCACCCTTGACCTTTGACATTTATGATACATGGTCGAGGCGATCGATCGGCGGATGCATCTATCATGTTGCTCATCCGGGCGGGCGCAATTACGAGACGTTTCCCGTCAACGGCAATGAGGCCGAGGCACGCCGCCTCGCCCGTTTCGAACCATGGGGGCACAGGGCAGGGCAATATCCGCTGCAGGCGGAAACCGTGTCGCCAGAATTTCCGCTGACGCTCGATCTGCGCCGGCCTTACGGAGTGTAAATTGTCCAAAGCCCCGGCAACGGATCGCAAGACGGAAACAAGTGCGCCACCGCGCGGGCTTGAATATTCCCCGCTGCCGGGTGTTGCCGACGAAATGCTCGATACCAATGGCAAGGTAAGACCGGTCTGGAAGACCCTGCTCGATGCCCTGTCGCGTATGTCGGAGCGGGAACTGCATGAGCGTTTTGCCCGAACCGACCGTTATCTGCGCGATGCGGGCGTGTTCTATCGCGATTACGGCAAGGGCAGCAGCGAAAGAAACTGGCCGATCTCCCATATCCCCGTCCTGATCGACGACCGGGAATGGGCGGTTCTTTCCGAGGGGCTGAAACAGCGCGCTGATCTTCTCGAAGCCATGGTCGCCGATTTTTACGGCGAGAACCGGCTGGTGAAGGAAGGTTACGTGCCGCCGGCACTGATCGCCTCCAATCCGGAATATCTGCGGCCCATGGTCGGCGTAAAACCGGCAAGCGGCCATTATCTGCATTTCTGTTCCTTCGAGATCGGGCGTGGCCCTGACGGCAACTGGTGGGTGTTGGCCGACAGGACGCAGGCGCCTTCCGGTGCGGGTTTCGCACTCGAAAACCGGGTGGCGACCACTCGCGCGCTGTCCGATATCTATGCGGAAACCCATGTCCATCGTCTCGCCTCGTTTTTTGGCGCTTTCCGCGACGCGCTGCAGGCGCACAGGAAACATCCCGACGACCGGATCGCCGTGCTGACGCCCGGTCCGGCCAACGAGACCTATTTCGAACACGCCTATATCGCCCGTTATCTCGGCTTCATGTTGCTGGAGGGCGAGGACCTCACCGTCGTCAACGGCCGCGTCATGGTCAGAACGGTAGCCGGGCTAAAACCGATCGGCGTGTTGTGGCGACGTCTCGACGCCTCCTATTCCGACCCTCTGGAACTTAACCAGCACTCCCACATCGGCACGCCGGGCATGGTGCAGGCGCTGCGCAATGAGGCGCTCACCATCGTGAACGCGCTCGGCAGCGGCATTCTTGAAACGCGGGCGCTGCTCGCCTTCATGCCACGCATCTGCCGCCACATTTTAGGCGAAGAACTGAAGCTGCCCTCCATCGCCACCTGGTGGTGCGGGCAGGAAAGCGAACGCCGCCACGTTGCCGGCAATATTGAAGGCATGGTCATCGGCCCTGCCTATTCCAGGCTTCCCTTCTTCGACGACAACGGCCAGTCCGTGCTCGGCTCTTCCCTGAGAGAAACTGCAAAGGAATCGATCAGCGACTGGCTTGCTTCCGATGGCCACAGGCTGGTGGGCCAGGAAGTAGTGAAGCTTTCAACCACGCCGGCCTATATCGACAACAAGCTCGTGCCGCGTCCGATGAGCCTTCGCGTGTTTGCCGCCCGTACCCAGGACGGTTGGCAGATCATGCCGGGCGGCTTCGCCCGAATCGGCAGCGGCGACGACGTATCGGCGATCGCCATGCAATCGGGCGGCAGCGCGGCCGATGTCTGGATCGTCAGCGACAGACCGGTTGAGCGCACCACGCTTCTGCCAGCCGAAGAAAGTTTCATCCGTAACATGCCGGGCAGCCTGCCCAGCAGGGCCGCCGACAATCTCTTCTGGCTCGGGCGTTACATCGAACGTTCGGAGGGCGCGCTGCGTATTCTGCGTGCCTGGCACGGACGGTATGCGGAATCCGCCGATCCACGCCAGCCGCTGCTTTCCCATGTGACAGGTTATCTCGAAGCGCTTGACGTGGAGATGAACGATGCCGTGCCGGAAAGCCTGCTGAACAACATCAACAGCGCGCTTTATTCCGCCAGCAACATTCGCGACCGCTTTTCGCCGGACGGATGGCTGGCGCTGAACGATCTTGCCAAGACCGCCCGCCGTTTCCACGCCAAGGTGGCCCCTGGCGATGACGCCACCCATGCCATGACGATCCTTTTACGCAAGCTTGCGGGCTTTGCCGGCCTCGTGCACGAAAACATGTATCGCTTCACCGGCTGGCGTTTTCTGTCAATCGGCCGTTATCTCGAACGCGGCCTGCATATGACGCGGCTTCTCGGCCATATGACCGGGCCGGAGGCTCCTGACGGTTCCTATGACATGCTGCTCGAAATCGGCGACAGCGTCATGACCCATCGACGCCGCTACAACGTCAATACGGCGGGCCTGACCGTGACCGATCTCCTGGCGCTCGATCCCCTCAATCCTCGCTCGATCCTGTTTCAGCTGAACGAGATCCGCACCGAGGTGGAGCAGCTTCCGAATGCTTTCGTTAACGGGCAGATGTCTCCCTTCTATCGCGAGGCGATGCGTCTGCATTCCGGGCTCGCCGTGATGACACCGGAAAACATGAACGGCACCATCTACCGCCAGCTCGAAACCGACATGGAACATCTCTCCGATGTTCTGGCCCGGACCTATCTCGGATAATCCTATGCTCTATGATCTTTCCCTGCATATGGGTTACACCTACGACACGCCGGCCCACGGCGCGCGCCACATCATCCGCGTTCTGCCACTCTCCATTCCCGGCAGGCAGCGGCTTGTCGCCGGTTCCATCGATGTTTCGCCCGCGCCGGAAGAACGTGTCGCCTTCGAGGATTTCTTCCACCAATCGGCCACCTCAGTGCATCTGCGCGCGCCGCATGAAAAGCTCGACATCCGCATGCAGGCCCGCGTGATGGTGGAAGCGCAAGCGCTGACGGCCGATTTTTCGCCCGAGCTCTCCCGCTTGCCGCAGGAACTTGCCGATGTCTGGTCGCTCGATTTCCAGTCTCCGCATCATTTCATGGGCGCCAGCCCCAGAATAGGCACGGACGCGGCAATTTCAGCCTATGCCCGGGACTTGCTGAAGCCGGGAATGACCATTCGCGAAATCGCACTGGCGACGTGCAGACGCATCCACAGGGACTTCACCTATGATGGCGAAGCGACGACCGTGGATACGACGCCATCCGAAGCCTTCAAGCTGAAGCGCGGCGTGTGTCAGGACTTTTCGCACATCATGATCATGGCGCTGCGCAGTCTCGGCATTCCCGCTGGTTATGTGAGCGGCTTCCTGCGCACCATCCCCCCACCGGGCAAGGAGCGGCTGGAAGGTGCGGATGCCATGCATGCCTGGGTCCGTATCTGGTGCGGCGAGGCAACCGGTTATCTGGAACTCGATCCTACCAATGACATTGTTGCAGGAAGCGACCACATCGTCGTCGGTTATGGCAGGGATTATTCCGATGTCGCTCCTGTCATCGGGGTCTTGAAGAGTTACGGTAACCAGCAGATAAAACAGGCCGTCGACGTCATCCCCGTTCAATAACGGCACAATGTGTATTGTTACGACAATCCTGCAATACATGTCTTGAAAATACTTCGAAAGCTGCGTCAATTTGAATACTGTATAAAATTTAACCGATTGCGTTAGCGGATTTTACATCGCTCACGGGTTTCTTTCACTCAGAAGAATATTCTAATCCGAGAGCCCGCCATGACCGCGTCCGCAGATCAAAAAAAGAAGTACCGTTTTCTTGCCGATACCAGCGGCAATTTCGGAATGATGACAGCCATTCTGCTGCCGGTATTGTTGGGCGTCGCGGGTGCCGGCATGGAGCTTGCGAGTGTCATGCAGGTGAAAGCGGATATGCAGAATACGGCGGATTCTGCGGCGCTGGCGGCAGCGACCGAGGCCCGTTTGAAAATGGGCGATCTGACGGATGAGCAGATCAAGGAAATCGCCAAGAACTTCATCGCGGCCCAGATGGAAAAGAACCTGACCGAGGACGAGAAAAAGGTCCTGGAGCAGAATTCTCCGACCAATATCACCACGACGGAAAATCCCCGCGGCAAGACCTATACCGTTGAAACTACGATCAACCACCGCATACAGCTCAATCCGCTGCTCGGGTTCATCGGCGCAAAAACACTCGATCTTTCGGTAACGGGCACCGCAAAGAGCACCGTCAACAAGGGCGCGCCGATCTCCATGTATCTGGCTCTTGATCGTTCCGGTTCGATGTCCTTCAAGACGGATACGATCAATACCGCAAAAAAATCCTGCCCTGTTTATACGGCCGCTAATTGGGGTACCAGCGAAGCCAAGGCCACATCCAGCCCTTGCTACATCAACAAGGCCACGTCCCTCAAAACCGCCATCGGCTTCCTCGTCGCAACCTTGAACAAGGCTGATCCGACTTATACTGCCAACGGCGGCTCCGAACTCGTTCGCACGGGCGCCTCGGTCTACACACATGAGACCTATGCGGCTCAATCCATTAGCTGGGGGACGAGCAGTGTTGTCAGCTATGTCGATAAGCAGATTCCAGAATTCCCCGCCGGCGGTACGGATGCCCGCAGCAGCCTGACCGCCGCATATAACGCGCTTAAAAAATCCAATCCCGATGAAGCGAAAGCACACAAAGACAAGGGCAGTGAATCCTTCGAGCGTTACATCGTTCTCATGACCGATGGTGAAATGACGGGGAATAGCGCTTCGTGGAATTCCAGCATCGACCAGTCCGTGCGCACCACCTGTGAGACCGCCAAGAAAGACGGGATCAAGATTTTCACCGTTGCCTTCATGGCGCCGGACAAGGGCAAGTCGCTGCTGCAATATTGCGCTTCCAGCGCCGATAATTATTACGCGCCAGAGAATATGGAGCAGATCGTGACCGCCTTTGGGGAAATCGCCCGCAAGGCCGCCGGCAGCGTAGCCACACTCACCAACTGATGGTGGGCCCTGGGCGTCTAAGCGAAGGTTGACCTCCCTGCATGCCTGGCAGGACAAGTACGGCAGGTGACAGCGGCAGCGGCTCGTGGCATAGGAGGGCCGCTCCCATTCCCAAGGCCCTGTCATGATCCGCATCGAAAATATCAGCAAGTCGAACAGTCACCGCATTCTCTATATCGAGGCCTCTGCCGCGCTCAATCGCGGTGAGAAGATCGGCCTTGTCGGGCCGAACGGCGCCGGCAAGACCACGCTGTTCCGGATGATAACAGGCGAAGACCAGCCCGATGAGGGACAGGTCGTCGTCGAAAAGGGCATGACGGTCGGTTATTTCAATCAGGATGTCGGTGAAATGTCCGGCCGCTCCGCCGTGGCCGAAGTCATGGAGGGCGCAGGCCCGGTCAGCGAGGTGGCAGCGGAACTTCGTGAGTTGGAAGCCGCCATGTCCGATCCCGACCGGATGGACGAGATGGACGAGATCATCGAGCGTTACGGCGAAGTGCAGGCGCGGTACGAAGAGCTTGATGGTTACGCGCTGGAAGGCCGCGCCCGCGAGGTGCTGGATGGCTTGAGCTTCAGCCAGGAAATGATGGACGGCGATGTTTCGAAACTGTCCGGCGGCTGGAAGATGCGCGTGGCGCTTGCCCGCATTCTTCTGATGCGGCCGGATGTGATGCTGCTCGACGAACCGGCGAACCATCTCGATCTCGAAAGCCTGATCTGGCTCGAAGACTTCCTGAAGAATTACGACGGCGCGCTGCTCATGACCTCGCATGACCGCGAATTCATGAACCGTATCGTCACCAAGATCATCGAGATCGATGCTGGCAACCTCACCACCTATTCCGGTGATTACGGCTTTTACGAACAGCAGCGCGCGCAGAACGAAAAGCAGCAGCAGGCACAGTTCGAGCGCCAGCAGGCCATGCTCGCCAAGGAAATCAAGTTCATCGAGCGCTTCAAGGCGCGGGCCTCACACGCCTCCCAGGTCCAGAGCCGCGTCAAGAAACTCGAGAAGATCGATCGCGTCGAGCCGCCCAAACGGCGGCAGACGGTGGCTTTCGAATTTGCACCCGCTCCTCGCTCAGGCGAGGACGTCGTGGCGTTGAAGAAGGTTAACAAGGCCTATGGCAGCCGCACGATCTATGGCGACCTCGACTTTATGGTGCGCCGCAAGGAGCGCTGGTGCATCATGGGCGTCAATGGTGCGGGAAAATCGACCTTGCTGAAACTGGTGACGGGCTCGACCGAGCCGGATTCAGGCAATGTTACCCTCGGCGCCAGCGTCAAGCTCGGTTATTTCGCCCAGCACGCCATGGATGTGCTTGATGGTGACAGCACCATTCTGGAATGGCTGGAGGAGCGGTTTCCGAAGGCGGGCCAGGCGCCGCTGCGCGCCCTTGCCGGCTGTTTCGGTTTCTCGGGCGATGACGTTGAAAAACGCTGCCGCGTTCTTTCCGGCGGTGAAAAAGCCCGTCTCGTCATGGCGGCCATGCTGTTCGATCCGCCGAATTTCCTCGTGCTGGACGAGCCTACCAACCATCTCGATCTCGACACCAAGGAAATGTTGATCAAGGCCCTGTCGGAATATGAAGGCACGATGCTGTTCGTTTCGCACGATCGCCATTTCCTGGCCGCGCTTTCAAACCGGGTACTGGAACTGACACCTGATGGTATCCATCAATATGGTGGCGGATATACCGAATATGTCGAAAGCACCGGGCAGGAAGCGCCGGGACTTCGCAGCTGAAGTCCCTGCCGGACACATCGGCCTGTAACGGCAGCTTTCGTTTCGAAACTGGAGAGACAGATGCGGATCGTGGTCTATAGCGCCAAGCCCTATGACAGGCAGTTTCTTGACGAAGCCGCCGGGCCGGGCATGCGGATACACTATTGCGAAGCCCGACTGTCACCTGAAACTGTCGCTTTGGCGGAAGGGGCGATGGCCGTCTGCGCCTTCGTTAATGACGATCTGTCAGGGCCTGTGCTTGAGAAACTGGCGGGGATGGGCGTGCGGCTGGTTGCTCTGCGTTGCGCCGGGTTCAATCAGGTCGATCTCGCCGCTGCCGACAAGCTTGGTCTCACCATTGCCCGCGTGCCGGCCTATTCACCCTATGCAGTCGCCGAACATACGATGGCGCTCATCCTGTCGCTTAACCGCAAGATCCACCGGGCCTATAACCGCGTCCGCGAAGGAAACTTCGCCCTCGATGGCCTGCTCGGCTTCGATCTCCATGGCAAGACGGTGGGCATCATCGGCACGGGCAAGATCGGTACGATTTTCGCACGCATTGCGGCCGGCTTCGGCTGCCGTCTCATCGGCCACGATCTCCGTCCCAATCCCGATTGCGAGACGCTGGGCATGATCTACCGGACGCGGGAGGAGTTGTTCCGGACATCTGATATTGTCGCGCTGATGTGCCCGCTGACGCCAGAAACCCGGCACCTCATTCGCAGGGAGACTCTGCCCCTGTTGAAAAAGGGCGTGATGCTCATCAATACCAGCCGCGGCGCCATCATCGACGCCCGGGCGGCGATTACAGGTTTGAAGGACGGTACGATCGGCTCTCTCGGCATTGATGTCTATGAAGAGGAAGCCGATCTCTTTTTCGAGGATCTTTCCAATGACGTGCTGCGCGACGATGTCTTCGCACGACTGCTGACTTTTCCCAATGTTCTGGTCACCGGCCATCAGGGTTTCTTCACACAGGAAGCGCTCAAGAACATCGCGGATACGACGATCGGCAATATCGAGAGTTTTGCCGCTACCGGCAAAGCCCTGCACGCCGTCTCCACGGGGTAGCTTTCGCATCTGAGGGTGGTAAAAATCGCTGGTGACAGAATTGCCCGGCCCCGATGCCCGGTATAGGTTTCAATCCAACTTTTCCGAGCTTTCAAACTGAGCGGCCGAGCGACGGATGCAACTCAAAGACTGCTATAATTTCCACGATTTCCGCCGCATGGCCAAACAGCGCCTTCCCGGACCGATCTTCAACTACATAGACGGCGCTGCCGACGACGAGGTGACCTATCGTCGAAACACGGCCGCGTTCGAAAACTGCGATCTGGTTCCCGATGTGCTGCAGGGTGTGGCCGATGTGGATATGTCGGTCACCGTTATGGGGCAGAAGCTGGCGATGCCGGTCTATTGTTCCCCAACCGCTCTGCAACGTCTCTTTCACCATCAGGGTGAGAAGGCGGTCGCAGCGGCCGCCGGAAAATTCGGCACCATGTTCGGCGTCTCGTCGCTCGGTACCACCAGTCTCGAAGAAGCGCGCCGCATCAGCGGCGGCCCGCAGGTCTATCAATTCTATTTCCACAAAGATCGCGGCCTCAACCGCGACATGATGGCTCGCGCTAAAAGCGCCGGTGTCGAGACGATGATGCTGACGGTGGACAGCATTACCGGCGGGAACCGCGAACGTGACAAGCGCACCGGCTTTGCCATTCCCTTCAAGCTCAATCTTTCCGGCATCGCGCAATTTGCCATGAAGCCCGCCTGGGGCATCAATTACCTGACACATGAGCGCTTCAGCCTGCCGCAGCTTGACGACCATATCAAAATGGATGGCGGCGCCCTGTCCATCAGCCGTTACTTCACCGAGATGCTCGACCCTTCGATGAACTGGGACGATGTGGCGCAGATGGTGCGCGAATGGGGCGGGCCATTCTGCCTGAAGGGGATCATGTCCGTGGACGACGCCCGCCGTGCGGCCGAGATCGGCTGCAGCGGCATTGTGCTTTCCAATCACGGCGGCCGTCAGCTCGATGGCTCCCGCAGCGCCTTCGACCAGCTGGCCGAAATCGTCGATGCCGTCGGCGACCGGATCGACGTGATGATGGATGGCGGCGTGCAACGCGGCACCCACGTTCTGAAGGCGCTATCCCTGGGTGCAAAAGCCGTGGGCCTCGGTCGCTATTACCTTTTCCCGCTTGCCGCCGCCGGGCAGCCGGGTGTGGAACGTGCGCTCGAAACAATGCGCATCGAAATCGAGCGCGGCATGAAGCTGATGGGCTGCACCACCGTCGATCAGCTCACGCGGCGAAATCTTCGCTTCCGCTAAGCACCCTTAGCGGCAACGGGCGGTGTTCTGTCATAATCCAGCGCTGGAACCGCACACCGTTTCCACGGCGTTCCTGTGATTCTCCCACAGCGCCATGCCTATATTCCAGGCCAGCGCCAGGCAAACAAGCCCGCAGAAAACGGCCATAGCGGAAAAATCGAAGCATATCAGGCATGCCTCCTCCATAGCCGGATAATTAACACCCGCACACGTCGCGGGTGAATTCCACCGCACGATATCCAATTACTGACAAGGGCGGTGCCCTAACCATCGTCGGTGCCCCCGGGGTAGCAGATTGCCCGCATCCAAGCAGAAAGCCAAGTTTTTGCGACAGTCGCAAGCTTGGCAAGCCAAGCGAATGTGACTATAGTTGCAGGATGCAACTGTATTGGATTGAACGTGCCCGAACAATTTCCCTCCATAAACGACATCCGCTCCACCTCGCGCCAGCTCGTGCGCGCGCTTGGTTTCATGGGGGGTGATTTTGCCGGCACCGATTTGCCGCCTTCGGCAGTTCATGCCCTGATCGAGATCGAGGCATGCCCCGGCATCACGGCAAAGGATATCGGAAAGCTGTTGCAGCTAGAGAAATCCAGCGTCAGCCGCATGCTGCGCAAGCTCATTCTGTCGGGCGACATTGTCGGGCAGACGGACGATGTAGACAGCCGCATAAAGCGATTGAGTCTCACGCGACAGGGCGAGGAGAAGGTCAGCGCCATCAATGGCTTTGCGAACCGTCAGGTATCGGGGGCTTTGGCGCAACTGACGTCTGCGGATGCTCGCACCATTCTCGAAGGGCTTCGCCTTTACGCTGGAGCGCTGGGAGCAAGGGCCGGCACGCCGGCTTCCACCATCGACATCATACAAGGATACAGGCCTGGCATCATTGCCCGCATCACCCAGATGCATGCACTTTATTATGCCCGGACATCCGGCTTTGGCCAGCGTTTCGAATCCGTCGTGGCCGAAGGCCTCGCCGCTTTCTGCAACCGGCTTGAAAACCCGAAAAACGCGATCTGGGTCGCGATGCGCGGACAGGAAATCATCGGCTCGATCGCCATCGACGGCGAAGATCTTGGGAAGAACATTGCGCATCTGCGCTGGTTCATCGTTGCTGACGGCATACGCGGCGGCGGTGTCGGACGCAGGCTACTCGCAACCGCCCTCACCTTCGCCGACAAGGCGGGTTTTGCCGAAACCCATCTATGGACATTCAACGGCCTTCTTGCCGCACGGCATCTTTACGAGAGCCATGGTTTCACATCCACCGAGGAATATCCGGGCAGCCAATGGGGAAGCGAGGTTCTGGAACAACGCTTTATCCGGCCTCGCCCCGAATGATCTGCCGCAAGCATCACTGCGGCGACCGCAAAGCGCTCCAGAAGCTCCGCAACTGTCCGGTCAATTCCTGATAGAGACCGTAGCGCCGCCTGTAATGCGATACTCGTTCAGCTTCGGGCTGATAGGCATTTTGAACCCGCGTCATCGCAGCAACGGCCTCCTCGTAACTCGAGTACAGCCCCGTCGCTACGGCAGCGCCAATCGCCGCACCGAGCGCGCCCGTTTCCCGGGCCTCGGCGACGCGGAGGGGAATCTCCAGCACATCCGCCATGATCTGCGGCCAGTGCCGGCTGCGGGAGCCACCGCCGGACATGACGGCGCTTTCCACCGGAAGCCCCGCCTCTCGCAGAACTCCGATGTGGCGGCGATGCTCAAAACACACGCCCTCGAACAGGGCACGCACCATGTGGCCTTCGCCATGCCAGCCAGCGAGACCATAAAACCCGCCACGAAACTCCGGTCCGAGCCGTGAGCCAAAGATGAAAGGGTGAAAGAACGGGTCATCAGCCCGTGGCGTCACGGAACCGACCAGTTCGTTGCAGCGCTCGAAAGCATGGTCGCCATGGTCGGCGCGGAGGCGATGCACGTACCATTCCAGATTGGCGGCGGAGGTGGCGCTCGATTCAATATTCACATAACGGTCGCGGCCAAAGGTAGTGACCATGAAAACATCCGGGCTGATGACCGGTTTGTCTGCAAATACCTGGTTGATGCTCCAGGTGCCTGCGATGATGGAGGCCTCGCCTGCATTGATGACGCCCGAACCCATGGCGCTGGAAACGACATCGAAAAAGCCACCAATGACGGGCGTGCCTTCGGAAAGCCCGGTCAGGCCAGCAGCCTCCCGCGTTACCTGGCCGACAATATCGGCCGATTCCACGAGACGCGGAAAGAACGCGAAAGCATCTTCGAGGCCGTAGAGTGACAGAAGTTCGCGGTCGAGCAGCACGTCCGGCAGGGCAAGCAGCCCCGCACCGCTGAGGTCGGAAATATCATTGGCAAGGCAGCCTGTCAGGCGGAAATTGACGAAGTCCTTGCAGAACAGCACCGTGCCGGTCTGCTCGTAGAGATCGGGCGCATGCCGTTTCACCCAGGCGAGAAGGGTGGGCGTCTGCGCTGGCCACGGCCGCTGCAGGCAACGCGCCTGGAACAGACCTCCGCTTTTCCGGTCAAGTTCGGCCGCCATATCGGCGGCGCGACTATCGAGCGACTGGATGCCGAGCAGCGGTTGCCGTTCTTTATCCAGAAGGTAGAGACCATTGCCATGGCCGGCGCAGCCCACACCGGCGATGCTGGCTGGATCGACCGCTGATTTTTCCAGAAGCTGGCGGATCGCCTCACAACCGTTGCGCCACAACTCCTCTAGATCGCGCTCGACATAGCCGGGCTGCGGATATGTCGAATGCCCGTCGATTGCGTGCTGGGCGATCTGCCGTCCCGCCGTGTCGAACAACACAGCCTTGATGACCGTGTTCCCGACATCGAGACCCAATATAAGATTTTTCTTAGCCACGATTATAGATGTCCCATGCCTCTTCGCCGCTCGCACCCTGATGGATGATCGCCATCAAAGCCGCCACCACGGCCTTGGGATTGTCGTGCTGGTAAATGTTGCGGCCATAGACCATTCCGTTCGCACCTTCGGCCATCAAGGCCGCCGATTTTGCCAGCACATTGCGCAAGTCCTCACGCCCTCCGCCCCGCACCAGCACCGGGCAGCGTGCCGCCTCGATCACCCTATGGAAATCCTGCGGATTGCTGGTCGGATCGGCCTTGATGATATCGGCTCCCATTTCCGAGGCAAGGCGTACCAGCGTGACGATCTTCTCGGCGTCGCCATCCACCTGATATCCGCCCCTGATATCGTTGGGCAGCATCACCAGTGGCTCGATCATCAGCGGCATACCGAAACGATGGCAGTCGGCCCGCACCCGGCTGATATTCTCGACACATTGGCGAAACAGTTCCGGTTCGTCCGGCAGCATGAAAAGGTTCACGACGACACAGGCGGCATCCATTTCCAGTGCACCGATGATCGGATCATGATAATTCTGAAGCTGCGACCACATGGTTCTGTGACGGGTGGAATTATAGGGATTGCCCATATCGATCCGCATAACGAGGGCCGGCTTGTCGCGCTCCGGTCTCTGCTGCAGCAGATCCGCCTGCCCATAGGTCATCTGGATCGCATCGGGATGGGCTTCCACCAGCCTCTCGACCGTTTGCGCCATATCCTCCAGCCCGACAAGAAAGCTCGGCTCGTTGCAAACCCCGTGATCGATGGCCACATCGAGGCAACCGCCATTGCGAAACAGCCGGTTCATGCGTGCCTTTTTTGAAATCCGCATCATCATGCATTCTCCTTGCATCTGTTTTGAAGCATTGCCGGGGTGACCCCGTAAAAAGTCTCCAGCTCATGGATGAGCCGCTGCCGCTCCAATGCGGCCTGGGTGGATGACCAGCCCAGTTCGCGCGCGGCAACACCGAGAATGCCCTCGATCAAGTCCGCGTCGATGAGGCCGGTGATAGCGAGCGTCGTGCGTCGCAAAATGAGGTCCGTCAGGTGTCGCACATGTTCGCAGCGGATCAGCCAAAGGATTTCCGCGGCCGTCATCGGTGATTTTTCCGAAATGGGCGCGTCATCCGCTCGCCCTCGGCAAAAACCCATCGCTTGGAAGGCGCGGGAGCCATAAGCGACGGCCAGATGCTCCGCCCGGCGCCGGCCGATTGAAAACTGTTCCGCCAGCAAAGCCGAGAGACGTCCGGCACCGGCGGGGAAATTCCTGCCGCCGCCGATCGGGCGGTCCATTGTGCCGGTCAGCCGGTTGCGCCCGAGGAACGTCAGAACCTCATCGCTTACCTGTTCGCCGAAGGCCCTGAAGGTCGTCCACTTGCCGCCGATCATGCAAAGCTGCGGCGGATCGCCGGCCACACGGTGAATGAAATGGCTGCGGGAAATTCTCCCGGTGAAAGCGGCATCGCTGCGCGGCAGCGGGCGTATACCACTGAAACTGAAGACAATGTCGGAGTGATCGATGGTAATGCCCGGAAACACCTGCGCGATCGCCTCGAGAATATAATCCCGCTCCTCGGGCTCGCATCGCACCCGCTCGGGACGATCCACCTTGATATCGGTTGACCCCGCGAGAACCCGGCCGAGATAAGGAAAGAGGATGCAGACGCGGTTATCCGCATTTTCAAAGAAAATCATGTGACCGTTTAACGCTTTGAGGAGCGCATCATTGGCGATGATGAGATGTGACCCCTTGGTGCCGGAAACGGTTGGTTTTTGCTTTTCCGCAGCCGGAGCGGCGGAAAGCGTGCCGATAGTTTCGTCTATCCATGCCCCCGTGGCATTGACGATGATGCGCGGCCGGATGGGCAGCGCATCGTCCGTTTCCTCTGCCCGGAGACGATATTCATCACCATTGCGAATAAGCTCCGCATAGTTGAGCGCGATGCTTTGCGGCGCATCGGCGGAGGTATCGATCAGCAGTTCCAGCGCAAGTCGCTCCGGCTGGCTTATCCATGCATCGTAATAGGTGGCGGAATATCTGATCTGAGGGGTGAGGCCCGGCCAGCGCTTCAGCGTCTTGCCGGCACCGCGAAACTCATGGCGCGGCAGGATGCGGTTCTTCCGGGTGACAAAGTCATAGAGGGTGAGGCCCGCCTTTATGGCGATCGCTCCACGACTGGCGGGCTTGCCGCCGGAACCGAAAAATGTCGCCGCCGCATTGAACAGGCCGCTGAACAGCGAAAAAATCGGGATCGTCGTCGGCAGCGGCTGCACCATATGTGGCGCAAGTGTCAAAAGAGCATCGCGCTCACGCAAGGATTCTGCCACGAGGCCGAATTCGCCATTCTCGAGATAACGCAGGCCACCATGGATCATGCGCGAAGGCGCTGCACTGCAGCCGGAGGAAAAATCATTACGCTCGACCAGGAGCACCCGCAGCCCCTGCAGGGCGAGATCGCGATAGGCCGCGATGCCGTTGATGCCGCCACCGACAACGACGGCGTCGAAATCACCGTCTTGACGGATGCGGCGGAGAGCGTCCTCGCGAAAACTGGGCATAGGAATACCGTTCGCTGGCTAATGACCAGCGTCCCAATAGTGTTGATCGTTTGAAGCGACGGGAAAGACGGGAGGCGAAAATTATGTGCTATTCGCCGGCAACCCCGCCTTACCTCCTTGTTTTAGCTATCGAGTCCGACGAGATGCTCGCTGACACCGGCACTGATGAGGGCCAGTTCACTCTCTGTCAGCCGCAGGCGGGCGGCCGCGGCGTTTTCCACCGCCTGTGCCGGATCGCGTGCGCCGCACAGCGAGAACGTTATGCCCGGCTGGGCAATCGTCCAGGCAATCACCACCTGCGCGACCGAAGCTCCATGCGTGGCCGCCACCGGCTCCAGCACCGCCATCAATCGCGCGATCTTCTGGCGGTTCGCCTGGCTGAAACGGGGATTGCCATGGCGCTGATCATCATCTGCAAACACCCGTTCGGGCCCGACCTTGCCCGAGAGCAGACCGAGTGCCAGTGACGAATAGCTGAGGACGGAGACAGAATTCTTCCGGCAAAGCGGCAGAAGCGTCGCCTCAATATTACGCTTCACCATGGAATATTCTTCCTGAATGGCATCCAGCGCGCCGGTGGCGATATAGGCCTCAAGATCATCAGGCGAGACGTTGCTTGCACCGATGGAACGGATTTTCCCCTCCTCCTTCAGCCGCACCAAAGCCTCAACCGTCTCGGAAATCGGCGTCGTGGCGTCCTGCCAGTGGGTGACGTAATGATCGATATAGTCGGTGCCGAGCCGCTTCAGGCTTTCTTCAACCTCGTAACGGATCGAAGCAGCGCCGAGATAGCGGTGAACGGGTTTGCCATCCTGATGGAAGAAATAGGCGCCCTCGTTCACATGCCAGACCAGCCCGCATTTGGTGACCAGCACCACCTTGTCGCGCTTCCCCGCAATCGCCTTGCCGACGATGGTTTCCGCAAGCCCCATGCCATAGGCCGGGGCAGTATCGATCAGAGAAATGCCGGCATCGATGGAGGCCTGGATGGCGGCGATGGACTGCCGCTCATCGGTGCCGCCCCACATCCAGCCGCCAATGGCCCAGGTGCCCAGCCCCACGGCGGATGCGCTGATGCCGCTGCCGCCGATCGTCCGGGTCAATATTGCGTTCTCCGTCACGACGTTTCCCCTTTCTCTTGATTCAATAAATAACCGGCGATCGCCTCATCCACGACAAGCGAGGTCAGATAACGGCCGGCAAGCGTGGCCGCCACCGGCCCGGCCTTGATGGCACCCGCCGCCACGCCGATGATATTCGGGCACCGGGCGAGTTGGCCGGGGTCCAGCGCCACCACGCGCGAATTGAGATCGATTCGTGCCAGCTGCCCATCCGCCATGGTGAGATGCGCCAGAAATTCGCCGGCAATGCCTACATCCACCAGCGCCTGGCCGCCACGGGCGGCATCCGGCAGAAGATCGTAATAACCGGAGCCCGGAGCCTCCACGGAACCAATGCCGACCAGTGCCACCTGTGCCTGCCGTGCCAGATCGAAGACTTCGCGGATCGACGCGACATTCATCAGCAGATCGCGCTGTTCCGCGTCCTCCGCGAATAACGGCGCATGCAGAAGCGAGGCACTGCCACCAAGCTTTTCCGCAAGCTGCGTGGCAAGATGATTGACGTCCGTATAGTGCTTTCCCTGCACGCCACCGGTCAGCGGCACCACCCGCACATCGAAGCGCCGCTCCGTTTCCAGATTATCGACGACGGCGCTCACCGCCTTGCCGCCGGTAATCGCGATCACGTCACCATCCCGGATTGTCTCCAGCAAATGGTTGGCAGCTACCCGACCGACCATCTGCAGTACCGTTTCCGGGTTGTCGGAGACCGTCGGCGTCACCACCGCCTGCGTGAGGCCAAAACGGCGGCTGATCTCGGTTTCGAGATCCACCAGCCGCTGATAGGGACTGGCAATGGTGATCTTCACCATGCCCGCCTTGCGGCCGGCCGCAATCATGCGGTTCACCGTGGTTTGGGTAAGATTGAGCCGCTCGGCGATCTCCGACTGCTTCACCCCCTCGATGAAATGCAGCACCAGGACGGAATACATCTGCCTCTGTTGATCGAAATCGTCCTTGATATCCAGCATGATCGTCTTTCTCCAGTTACCCTCGGGCGAGCGAAGGGCGCTCAACGGCGGCGCCTGACCAGATAGTGGTCGAACAGGACCGCAGCCAGCAAGATGCTTCCCCTGATGATGTCCTGCCAGTAGACAGACACGTTGAGCAAGGCAAGCGAACTGGAAACGACAGACAAAAGGATCGCACCGAGGATTGCACCCAGAATAGTGCCCGAGCCGCCGGACAGGCTCGCGCCGCCGATTACCGCCGCAGCAATGACATTGAGCTCCATGCCGACGCCAAAGCTCGGCTGGGCGGACCCGAAACGGGCCATGTAGATAACGCCCGCCACACCGCACAGCATCGAGCAAAGCGTGGTGGTGGCAAAAACGACCCGGCCGACGCGAATACCGGAATAGGCCGCGGCTTTGGGATTGCTGCCGGTATAGAACACCTTGCGGAAGGCTGTCGTGCGCCGCAGCAGCAGGTCGAAGGCGACGACCACAACCGCGAAGATGATGAGGACCAGCGGAATACCGCCCAGCGCGCCCTGGCCGATGAACTTGAATTCCGGCGGCAGGGAATAGAGCCCGAGCGGCCGCCCGCCGGTTGCCAGCAGGCAAACACCGCGCGCAATGACCATGACACCCAGCGACACGATGAAATGATGCAGACCGACCACCGTGGTCAGAAATCCCATGACCATGCCGACCACTGTCGTGAGGCAAATAGCGAGACCCGCCGCGACCCAGGGATCGACACCATTAAGGAAGAGCCAGCCGGCAGCCACCATCGCAAGTGCGGTGACGGAACCCACGGAAAGATCGATGCCACCAGAGATCAGCAGGATCGTCATGCCGACCACGACGATGCTTTCGATGGCGAAGACCATGGCCATGGCCCGCAGATTGTCCACCGTCAGAAAGTAGGGCGATATGAAGGACATCACGGCAAAAAGCGCGAGAATGATGACGATCAGCCCGGTTTCGCGGGCCTTGATCGCGGGCTCCCACCACACCGTGCGGCGAACCGCCGTCTGGGCAAGGCTTGAAGGTGTTTCCGATGTTGCCATTTTCCCGCTCCCTCAGGCTTCCGCCGCATTTTGCATGATAGTGATCGATGCCAGTTGCATGATCTTTTCCTCCGTCATGTCGTCCCCCTCGACCTCGCCGGTGATGCGCCCCTCGCGCACGACAAGCACACGATCGCTGACGCCGATGAGCTCAGGCAGTTCAGAGGAGATGACGACCACGCCAACTCCTTCACGCGCCAGTTCCCGGATTTGGCGGTGGATTTCCGCCTTGGCGCCCACATCCACCCCGCGGGTCGGCTCGTCCAGAAAGATGACTTCGGGTTCCACCGACAACATCTTCGCCAGCGCCACCTTTTGCTGGTTGCCGCCGCTTAAGGTGGAGACGGCATCACCGACGCTGTTCGCCCGCAGTTTCAGCCGGCGTCCCAGCTCATCGGCGCGCTTCATCTCCTTGCGCCGCTCGATGAAACCCATGCCATTCGCTATCCTGCCGATATCGAGCGCCGAGATATTGGAAGCGATGGACATGTTCAGGAACAATCCGTCGCCCTTGCGATCCTCCGAAAGATAGACAATCCCCTCGCGAATGCTGTCGCGATAATCCCTAAGCTTTAGCGGCCGACCGCGCAGCGCGACGTCGCCTTTCGGCTTTCCTTCCAGCCGGCAGACCGCGCGTGCAATCTCGCTGCGGCCCGCACCGATCAGCCCGGCAAACCCCAGGATCTCGCCGCGGCGCAGGTCGAAATCGACATCGAAGACACGCTTTCCTTCGTTCAGTCCCCGGACCGAAAGAATGACCTCCTCCGATTTTTCATCGTCGGTCAGTTTCGGCGGATACAGCTTGTCGAGCACCCGCCCCACCATGCTGTTGACCACCTCTTCCGGCGAAATATCGGCAATATTCTCCGTCCTGATATGGCAGCCATCACGCATGACAGTGATGCGGTCGCAATGTTCGAAAATCTCCGCCATGCGATGGGAGATATAAATGATGGCGATGCCGCGCGCCGCCAGCCGGTGCATGATTTTGAAAAGCGTCTGGGCCTCGGTCTCGGTGAGCGCCGCCGTCGGCTCGTCGAGGATCAGGATACGGCAATCGAGCGTCAGCGCCTTGGCGATCTCGATGATCTGCTGCTGTGAAATCGACAGGTCGCCGGCCCGGCGGGCGGGATCGATGTCGCCGATCTCCCGCAGCACCGTTGCCGCCCGTCGTTCCAGATCGCGATAATTCATGAACCACGAGCGGCTTTGGCCGGTTTCCGACATGTACATGTTTTCGGCGACCGAAATCTCCGGGCAGAGCGCGATTTCCTGATGCACAAAACCGATGCCCAGCCGGTTCGCCGCATTGGGCGAGGATATACGAACTGGTTTGCCATCCAGCAGGATTTCCCCACCATCCGGCTGCAGGATGCCGTCGATGATATGCATCAGCGTCGACTTGCCGGCACCGTTTTCACCTGCCAGCGCATGAATTTCGCCGCGCCGCAATTCAAGCGCGGCACTCCGCAGCGCCTTCACAGGCCCGAATGCCTTGTGAATATTCGTCATGCTGAGGATGACCTCACCCATAACGCCCTCCCGAACCAGCTTCCCATATGGCCGGCGAAGCACAAACCCCGCCGGAGCCAAAGCCACGCGTCAGCGCCCTTTCATGTATTCGTTGAGATCGAAGGAAGCGGCATTCGCCTTGGTGATGACCGCAAAGCCATTGTCCATCGACGGTACCTGCATCGGGTTGAAGCCGGAGACCTTATAGTCGTTGAACGGGTCGATCAGGTCCGAATGGGCGCCGAGGAACGTATTCATGAAACCCATGAAGCCCTGAACACCCTGATTAGGATTGATGGACATGTAGATATTGCCCTGCTTGATATGCTCCAGCGTTGCGGGCGTAATGTCCGCATGCAGGATCAGGACCTTCTTTTTCGCTTCCAGAACGGCAGTCGTTGCACCTTCGGCGGAGCCGGCTTCGGGAATCCATAATGCACCGAGATTTGGATTGGCCTGCAACAGGGCGGCTGTCGCCTGATAGGCGACGTTCGCATCCTGATTGGTCGCCTGGCGGCCGACGAGCTTCATCTGCGGATAGGTGCGCCCCATATAGTCGATGAGGGCTGTTACGCGCAGATCGTGGTTGCTTTGGCCCGGATTTTCGAGAACGGCATATTCACCTTTTTCACCGAGCTTCTTGACGATTTCGTCAGCCGCGAATTTCGCCTCGGCCACATTGTCCGAGGTGATATAGGCGGTGCGCTTTGACTTCGGAGAATCCGCTGCAAAGGTCGTCACGGAAACACCCGAGGCGATCGCCTTGTTGATTGGCTCGATAAAGGGATCAGCCTGCATCGGATGCAGCAGAATGCCTTTCGGCTTCTTCACCAACTCCTGCTCGAAGGACGCGATCTGCTTGGTAATGTCATATTCCGGCGTACCGGTGAAGACGGCCTCGCAGCCAAGCGCCTTGGCAGCCTGCTTGAACCCCTCGAAGACCGGCACCCAATAGGGGTGGCTGGAAACCATGACGTTCATCACATAGGTCTCACCCGGCTCGCAGGCGAATTTGCCTGCAGCGGTGGCCGGTGATGTTGCGGCAGCGCTCATCGTAACGGCCAGAACACCCGCGGCAGCGGTCGATTTCAGAAAAGCCAACATATTCCCCTCCCAAGGACAATGACTTAGTTTGCAATAAATTTTGCTGTGTAGGATTTATTGCATGTCACTTGAGATAGCGGGAAAAACCGGACGCGTCAACGGCGTTGAATTTTATTTTCGCTTGTGAAATTTATTGCGAGGCACCACGAGGCGCAATGAGGCGCATGCGTGGGACGCTGGCCGACGCGAATGGCAAAATGTGCAGCCGGTGACGGCGATTACTCGTGCACAGAAGTCCAGGCTATGGCTGGATCAGGAACGAAAAAAGGGTTTCTGATTGCTCAGAAACCCTTTTCATAAATTCGGATGGTGGGCGTGACAGGGATTGAACCTGTGACCCCTACGATGTCAACGTAGTGCTCTCCCGCTGAGCTACACGCCCTCCGTGGCGGCGGATAGACCACAAAACCGGTTCATGCGTCAACTGCTTTTTTTCGGTTTTGTGAAGGTTTTTTGAGAGGCCTTACGCCACAAGGAGTTTGTTGACCTCATCCACCAGATCGCGCAGATGGAACGGCTTGGAAAGCACCTTGGCATCCTTCGGAGCCTTCGAATCGGCGTTGAGCGCAACGGCTGCGAAGCCGGTAATGAACATGACCTTGAGGTCCGGGTCGAGTTCGGTGGCGCGCCGCGCAAGCTCTATACCGTCCATTTCCGGCATGACGATATCGGTCAGCAGAAGCGAAAAAGGCTCTTCGCGAAGCCGGTCATAGGCGCTGGCGCCATTGTCGAAGGAAGAAACCTTATAACCGGCTTTTTCCAGCGCCTTGACGAGAAAGCGGCGCATATCGTTGTCGTCTTCAGCGAGAAGAATTTTCTGATTCATCATAAGTGACCGTAACTGCTCAGTGTTTGGAATACCCTAGCCCGATTATAGGATTTTCACGGTAAATATCCTGTGAACACGTGAATCGGTATAGCGCTGCTTGGGCGATAGTATGGACTTGCCGCACCGTAACTGGCAACATGAACATCCCGATTGTTTGCGACATGGTAAATGGCACTGAATGGACTGGGTAACGGGTGAATATGAGCTGTTCGAAGTAACGGAACCTGCCGTTCAGACCCTGCCATTTGTCTATAATTCCCCGCATAGCGGCCGCTGCTATCCCATATCCTTTCTGGAATCGGCACGGCTCGATTCGCATGAGATCCGCCGTTCCGAAGATCACTTCGTCGACGAGCTGTTCGCCGCGGCACCCGAGATCGGCGCGCCGCTGCTGAAGGCGAATTTCCCGCGTGCCTATCTGGACGTCAATCGCGAACCTTACGAGCTCGACCCTCGCATGTTCGAAGGCACGCTTCCGCCTTACGCGAATATCGGCTCTATGCGGGTCGCAGGTGGGCTTGGAACCGTGCCGCGCATCGTTGCCGAGAATATGGATATCTATGCCCACCGCCTGCCCGTCGACGAGGCGCTCTCGCGGATCGAGACGATCTACAAGCCCTATCATGCCTGCCTGCGCCGCCTGCTCTCACGCACCCACGCCAATTTCGGCATGGCGGTATTGATCGATTGCCATTCCATGCCGGGCAATATCCGTGTCGCCGGCTCCAATCTCAGACCGGACGTGATCATAGGCGATCGTTACGGGACCAGCGCCTCCCAGGAAGTATCCCGCGCCGCCCTGCATTTTCTTGAGGAACTGGGTTTCGTCGCGGTCTGCAACAAACCCTACGCCGGCGGCTTCATCACAGAACATTATGGCCGGCCGATCCGCTCACTGCATGCGCTCCAGATCGAGGTCAACCGCGCGCTTTACGTGGATGAAAAGACGCTTTTGAAAAAGGCCGATTTTCCCGCCATCCAGGCATCGCTGGAAATCTTCATGCGTCAGCTCGGCGCCTTCGTTTCCGAATACGCAATCGAGACTTCGCTCGCTGCCGAATAACTCCGCATTATCCGCCATTTCAATATTTCCCCTGGATCGTCTGGCCGCGCGCCGGACAAAAAAAACCGCGCCTGAGCGCGGTCAAGTCTAGGGAGGAAACACCCAAGGAGGGTATTTACAGTCAAAGACTGCAGGGTCACGCTACGCCGTAATTGCACAATTGTCAATCATTTTATTATTTGCATATTTTTTAGGCTTATGCTGAAAATATGGAAACAATGACTCCGTCATCCGTATGAGTGGACTGCGGATGTGATTCCAGTTTATGCATTGCCCACAGAATTCAGAGCACCATTCCAGGCAATGAGGTTTCGCATGCTGCCCGACCGGGATTTCTTCTTCAAACTTGCCGATGCCGCCAGCGCCGAGACGCTTCCCCGCTTCCGCACGGGCATTGCCGTGACCAATAAGCAGGATGGAGGCTATGATCCGGTGACGGAAGGCGATCAGGCAGCGGAAACTGCCATTCGCGCGCTTATCGAGGAGCGTTTTCCGCAGCACGGCATTCTTGGTGAAGAACATGGCAATGTCGGTCTCGACCGCGACCATATCTGGGTCATCGACCCGATCGATGGCACTCGCGCCTTTATTTCCGGCGTACCGGTCTGGGGCACGCTGATCGGCTTCCAGTCGGCCGGCCGCGCCACTATGGGCATCATGGACCAGCCTTTCACGAAGGAGCGCTATTTCGCCGATGGCGAGACAGCCTGGTATTTCGGACCCGACGGCGAAAAGAAAATCCGCACGCGTGATTGCGCATCTCTGTCGGATGCGGTGCTGTTCACCACTACCCCGCATATCTTCACTGCGGAAGAAAAGCCCTTCTATGAAAAGGTACAGGATCAGGTCCGCCTTTTCCGCTACGGCGTGGATTGTTACGCTTATTGCCTGCTTGCGGCGGGCCATGTCGATCTGGTGATCGAATCCGGTCTGAAGCCCTATGATGTCGGCGCATTGATCCCTGTCATCGAACAGGCCGGTGGCATCATGACCACCTGGAATGGCGGTCGTCCGGAAAACGGCGGTCGCATTCTCGCAGCTGGCTCAAAAGCCGTCCACGAAGAAGCGCTTGCCATTCTCTCCAAACTCTAGACAGCCTGCTTGAGCGACCATCACTCCGGCGCGAAAAACGCGTCGATGGCCGCCAGCGCCTGTTTTCGGAACACATCACGCTCATGCAGCAATTCGTGGCGCGCGCCGGTTATGGGAAGAAGCTGCGCTGCTCGGAAATTGCGTGAGAGCTCTTCCTGTGCCTTGTAGGGTGTGATCGTATCCAGCATTGGCGCCAGAATGAGGGTTGGAACGGTGATGTTCGTCAGATGATCCTGACGGGTCACACGGCCCATGGTCTTCAGCGCTTCATAGACCCAGCGCGCCGTCGGCGCCCCGATGAACAACTCCGGAAATTGCCGGTGCAGTGTGAGATTTCTGGCAAAACGCCTGGCATCAGAGGTGAGCGGATTACCGTCGAAATCCCGCTCGCGCTGGTCCCTGCCGAGTTGAATCCTGCCGAGACCGATAAGGCTCAAGGCCGTCGCTACCAGCCGGATGACGGACGGTGGAACCGATTGCTGCCTATCCAGCTCGATAAAAGGTGAACACAGCGCCAGACGGTCAATCCGGTTCGAAAGGCCCGGCGCGGCCGCGAGGGCCGCAAGCGCGCCGGTGGAATGGGCGATCATGAAGAAGGGCAGTCGCGTATCCGGCAGGACAACCTGCTCGAGAAACAGGCTGATGTCGCGCATGTAGTCCGAAAAGCGCCGCACATGTCCGACACCCGGCTTTTTCAGGAGCCTTTCGGAACCGCCCTGCCCGCGCGTGTCGAAGGTTGCGACCCAGAAGCCCATGGCCGTCAGATCGACGACGGTCTCGAAATATTTCTCGATACATTCGTTCCTGCCATGCAGCAGAACTACCGTTCCGCGGGCAATATGACGACTGGAACGGTAGATCGCATATCGAAGCTGTTTTCCGCCATGACCAGTGAAATATCCGACGGTATGGTTGCCGGGAACCGGGTTGTCTTCACTGGCGCGCAATGTGGCTTCGATCATCGGTCTTTTCCGGCTTTTGTGCCTTTTGGGATAGGTCGGCAGCGCGGGAAGGTCAAAGAAAAAATTGCCGGAACCGTCGGTTAAAGCAGTCGCGGTTCCGGCGAATATGACAGAAGAAGAAGGGACGTTATTGCTTCTGCCGACGGAGAATGTCTCCGATAACAGCAGTTTTATGGCGCTCAAACTGAACGATGCCGGAACCTGACGTTCAGCCATGGTTCATGTTGCTTTCACTTTTTCACGCCCCCTTGACGCCGCGGCAAGCCATTCCCATCTCATTCATGCGGTCGCCAGAACGGGGCCGCACCCTATGTCCGGCCATCGCCAGAACGGGATGCCGGGCTTAACCGCAAACAGTCGCTTCTTAAGGAGGACACCATGCGCCACGTTGATTTTTCCCCTCTGTATCGCTCCACTGTCGGCTTCGACCGTCTTTTCTCGATGCTCGACGGCCTTGGCCAGCCTGAACAGGCCCAGTCCTATCCGCCCTATAATATCGAACGGACAGGCGAAAATACCTATCGCATCACGATGGCCGTTGCCGGTTTTGATGAAACTGAACTCAGCATCGAATCCCGCGCCAATGCGCTGACGGTAAAGGCCGAGAAGGCCACGGACGAAAAAACGACCGAAGGCGAATTCCTGTATCGCGGCATCGCCACGCGCGCTTTTGAACGCCGCTTCCAGCTTGCAGACCACGTCGAAGTCCAGACCGCTTCCTTGAAGAACGGCCTGCTCCACATCGACCTCGTTCGCAATATTCCGGAAGCTATGAAGCCGCGCCGCATCGCGATCTCGTCCGACAGCGCGGACGCGCCGAAGACGATCGAAGCTCAGGTTACCCCGGCTCAGGTAACTAAGTTTTTGTGACATGCAAGACGAACGGCCCCCTTGAGGGGCCGTTTTTGTTTGCGAAAGTGCCTGTCATCGAGCGGGTGTGGCAGCGCCTTCCGCCGCAGCAGCCGCTTCCGCGATCGCTGCCTTTTCATGGGCCTTGCGGGCGTAACGCTGGGCGAGAACCGCGCAGACCATCAGCTGAATCTGGTGGAACAACATGATCGGCAACACGATGGCGCCAATGCTCTGGCCCGCAAAGATCGCCCCCGCCATCGGCACGCCGCTTGCAAGGCTCTTCTTTGAGCCGCAGAAGGTGATGGTGATCTCATCTGCCTTGTTGAAACCCAGCAAGCGGCTGCCGAACATCGTCACGCACAGAACCAGGGCCAGAAGAACGATGTTGATGAGGATAACGACGCCGATATCGCGGAGAGAAAATGTGTGCCAGATGCCTTCGATGACCGCGTCGGAAAACGCCAGATAGACAACCATCAGGATCGAACCGCGATCGACCGGCGACAGCAGCTTCTTGCGCGCCCTGATCCACTCCCCGATCCAGGGCTGCAGCACCTGGCCGACAATGAAGGGCAACAGCAGCTGCAGGAAGATTTGCAGGAAAGCATCCAGCGAAAAGCCGCCGCCATGGCCGCCGACAGTGAAAAGGAAGCCGACCAGCAATGGCGTCAGGAACATGCCGAAAATATTCGAAGCCGAAGCCGAACAGATCGCCGCCGGCACATTACCACCTGCCATGGAGGTGAAGGCGATGGAGGACTGAACGGTGGATGGCAGCACGCAGAGAAATAGCACGCCCATATAAAGCGGTGCCGGCAGGATGCTTTCGGGAATGAAGCCGATCGCCACACCGAGAAGCGGGAAAAGGCCGAAAGTAACAAGCAGAATGGCCAGATGCAGACGCCAGTGCAGGATGCCCGCAATTACCACATCCCGCGAAAGCCGCGCGCCGTGCAGGAAGAACAACAAAGCGATCGCGAGTTTTGTCGCAAGCCCGAAATACTCCGCCGGCGTGCCGCTGATCGGCAGGATGGAAGCCAAAATCACGGTGGCCACCAGCATCATGGTGAAACGGTCGGGCAGGAAGCGGGTCATAGGAGGTCTTTCCGGCATCGGTTTTGCTTGAAACGCGCGCCACTCTCGCTCATCATGATTTCGGATGCAAAGATTAACAGTTATCATGATTTGAGATAATGCTGAACCTCCAACATCTTGCCAGCTTCGTCATGCTTCAGCAAACCGGCAGTTTCACCCTCGCTGCCGAGCGGCTCGGCATTGGGCAATCGACCGTCAGCCAGCATATTCAAAGGCTTGAGGCATCGCTTGGTCGACGGCTGATCGCACGCAACACGCATCAGGTGAAGCTGACTGGCGAGGGTGAGGCTTTGCTTGGTTACGCCCGCAACATGCTTGAAATCGACAGCAAAGTGTCGTCGCTCTTCACCGAAAGCCGTCTGCGTGGGCGGCTACGACTGGGCGTGTCGGAAGATTTTGTCGCGAGCCGGCTGACGGCCATCCTGGAGGAATTCATCCGTCTTTATCCCCTTGTGGATCTGGAGCTGACGGTTTCGCTGAGCGGCGTGCTTTACCAGATGCAGGATAATGGTGAGCTGGATGTGGTGCTGGCCAAACGCCGCCTGGGGGACAAGCTGGGTCACTTTCTTTATCGCGAACCGCTTGTCTGGCTGGCGCGCGACCCGGATCGCATGCTGAACCAGCCGGACGCCCTGCCGCTGATCGCCTTTCCGCCGCCAAGCATCACCAGAAAGGCGGCACAGGAAGCACTGGACCGGGCCGGGCTCTCCTGGCGGATCGTCTGCACCTGCGGCAGCCTGAGTGGACTTACAGCTGCGGCAAGAGCGGGCATGGGCATTCTGGTGCAACCGCGCAGCATGGCGCCAGCAGGCCTCAAGGAAATTGCAGCGGGTGTGCTGCCGGCTCTGGAAGATGTGGAATTTGTGCTGCAACCCAGCAAAGGTGCGGACATGAAGCTGGTGCGCGCCCTTTCCGATCTCGTGTCGAGCAAGAGCATCGCACCCGGCAGCTTCGTATAGAGTTCACTGCGCATTATCTGGACGTAAAACCGCCACGCAGTTTTACTCGAAACGCCTTAGCTTTCGCGTTTCGAGAGGCAACGGCCAACGCTATCGCGCCAGCCTGCGATGGCGTTCTTCCGCTCGCTTTCCTCCATCTCGGGGCTGAAGCGGCGGTCGCGCCGCCAATGCTCGGCAAAGGCCTTGCGGTCCGGCCAGATGCCGGCGCGGGAGGCCGCAAGCCAGGCCGCACCGAGAATGGTCGTTTCCAGGAAGACCGGTCGGTCCACCGGTGCGGCAAGAATATCCGCCAACCGCTGCATCGTCCAATCGGAGGCGACCATGCCGCCATCGACCCTCAGCACCGTCTTGCCGTTGTCACCCGCCCAGTCTTTGCGCATGGCATCCAGCAGATCAAACGTCTGATAGGCAACGCTTTCGAGCGCCGCGCGCGCGAATTCCGCAGGGCCGGTGCCGCGCGTCAGGCCGAAAATCGCACCGCGCGCTTCGGCATCCCAATAGGGCGCTCCAAGACCGGTGAAGGCCGGCACGAGATAAACGCGCTGCTTGGGATCGGCCTTTTCGGCAAGCGCGCTGACTTCAGACGCGACCGAGATGAAGCCAAGCTCGTCGCGCAGCCATTGAACGGCGGCACCGGCAATGAATATCGAGCCTTCCAGCGCATAGGTCGTCACGCCGTCGAGGCGATAGGCAATGGTCGTCAGCAACCGGTTTGTCGAGGCGACCCGGTCGGTGCCGGTGTTTAGGAGCGCAAAGCAGCCGGTGCCGTAGGTGGATTTCATCATGCCCGGCTCGAAGCAGGCGTTACCGATAACGGCCGCCTGCTGGTCGCCGGCCACACCCAGGATCGGAATTTCCGCACCCAGCAACGACTTGTCCGTCACGCCGAAATCGGCGGCGCAATCCAGCACTTCGGGCAGCATGGCGCGGGGAATATCGAGGATGGACAGGAGTTCGTCATCCCAGGAATTGTCTTCGATATTGTAGATCAGCGTACGCGAAGCGTTGGTGGCGTCGGTCACGTGCCGGCGGCCGCCGGTGAGACGGTAGATCAGGAAACTGTCGACGGTACCGAAGCAGATTTCTCCCTTGCCCGCCCTTTCGCGAAGACCGCTGACGCTGTCCAAAAGCCATTTCAGCTTCGTGCCGGAAAAATATGGATCGAGCAGCAGTCCCGTCTTTTTAGAGAAGAGCGGTTCCAGCCCCCTTCTTTTCAAATCCTCGCAGACCGGGGCGGCACGGCGGTCCTGCCAGACCACGGCGCGGTGCACCGCTTCGCCGGTGTTGCGGTCCCACAGCACCGTCGTTTCCCGCTGATTGGTGATGCCTATCGCCTCTATATCAGTTGCGGCGATGCCGGCATCGGCAAGCGCCAACCGGATGGTTTCAAGCACGCTTTTCCAGATGTCTTCGGCATCGTGTTCGACCCAGCCGGAGGCAGGAAAATGCTGCGGAAATTCTCGCTGCCCGACACCGATGACCCGCATGTCGCGATCAAAGACCATCGACCTCGTCGATGTCGTTCCCTGATCGATCGCCAGAATATAACCGCCCATTATGTCACTCCCTTTTAAACGCAATGACGGGGCGGCAGAGCCGCCCCGGTTTCAAGATTTCATGCAGACATTACTTCTGCCAGCTTTTGACCAGTTCGTCGTAATTGACGGTGACCGGCTTTTCCTTTTCGTTGGCAATCTTCAGCTGCGGAGCCAGATTGCCCTTCGAAACGGCATCCTTGTTCCAGTAGTCGATATCATGCTCTTCCGCCAGCTTCGGGCCGATATCGCCCTGCACACCGGCACGCTCGATACGGGCCATGACCTTTTCCTGCTCGGCGCAGAGAGAGTCCATTGCCGCCTGGGCGGTTTTCGCACCCGAGGATGCATCGCCGATTGCCTGCCACCACAGCTGCGCGAGCTTCGGATAATCAGGAACGTTGGTGCCGGTCGGCGACCATTGCACGCGGGCCGGCGAGCGGTAGAACTCGACGAGACCACCGAGTTTGGAAGCCCGGTCCGTGAAGCTCTTGTGATGGATGGTCGTATCGCGAATGAAGGTCAGACCCACATGGCTCTTCTTCACATCCACGGTTTTCGAGGTCACGAACTGCGCATAAAGCCATGCGGCCTTGGCGCGGTCGTCAGGCGTGGATTTCATGAGCGTCCAGGAACCCACATCCTGATAACCGAGCTTCATGCCGTCCTTCCAATAGACGCCATGCGGCGAAGGTGCGACGCGCCATTTCGGCGAGCCGTCCTCGCTCACCACCGGTAGGCCTGGTTTGGCCATATCGGCGGTGAAGGCCGTGTACCAGAAGATCTGCTGGGCGATATTGCCCTGCGCCGGCACCGGACCGGATTCTGAGAAGGTCATGCCCTGCGCTTCCGGCGGCGCATATTTCTTCAGCCATTCGAGATATTTCTCGATGGAATAGACCGAAGCGGGGCCGTTGGTATCACCGCCGCGTGCCACGCAGGAACCGACCGGCTGCGACTTGTCATTGACCTTGATGCCCCATTCATCGACCGGCAGGCCGTTTGGCAGACCCTTGTCACCGTTACCGGCCATGGAAAGCCAAGCATCAGTGAAGCGCCAGCCGAGTGACGGGTCCTTCTTGCCGTAGTCCATATGGCCGAAGACCTTCTTGCCTCCGACGTCGCGGCCGGTGAAGAATTCGGCGATGTCCTCATAGGCCGACCAGTTGACGGGAACGCCGAGGTCGTATCCGTATTTGGCCTTGAAATCCGCCTTGTTCTTGTCGTCGTTGAACCAGTCATAACGGAACCAGTAGAGGTTCGCGAATTGCTGGTCGGGAAGCTGATATAGCTTCTTGTCCGGCGCCGTGGTGAACGCGCTGCCGATGAAATCCTTGAGGTCGAGACCTGGATTGGTGACGTCCTTGCCTTCATTGGCCATGAAGTCCGTCAGGTTGCGCACCTGCTGGTAGCGCCAATGGGTGCCGATGAGGTCGCTGTCGTTGACCCAGCCATCATAGAGGTTCTGGCCGGTCTGCATCTGGGTCTGGATCTTTTCGACGACGTCACCTTCCTGGATGATGTCATGCGTGACCTTGATGCCGGTAATCGCGGTAAAGGCCGGTGCCAGAACCTTGGATTCATATTCATGTGTGGTCAGGGATTCGGAAACCACCTTGATTTCCATGCCCGAAAAAGGTTTCGCGGCATCGATAAACCATTGCAGCTCCTTTTCCTGATCGGCGCGTGAAAGCGACGATAGATCGCCGATTTCCTTGTCCAAAAATTGCTTTGCCTCCTCCATTCCGGCGAAAGCGGAACCCGTCATTGCCAGCAGCATGGCTGCCGTCGTCGTCATCAGATGCCGTCGCATATCAGTCCTCCCAAGGGTTTGCGATTGCATGAAGTCTGCGGGTGCGGTTTTCCTCCGCCGCACCATTTCCTGCTCTAGACGAAACGGAAAACGCCGATGGCGTAGACCACGGACAGAGCGAGAGCCCACCACAGGTTCGGGCCGACCAGCCCGAGCCATGCGAGATGAATGAAGGCGCTGCCGAGCAGCGAGATGAACAGCCTGTCACCGCGCGTCGTTTCGAAGCGCAAGAGGCCGTAACGAGGATTGCCACCGGGCGAGAATTGCTCCCACACCCACATCCCAACGAGCAGCACGGCGATGGCGCCAAAAAACGCACCCGTCTGCCAGGTCCACGCCATCCAGGTAAAATCGGGCATCTTCGTCATGATCAAACCCTCCCCAGCGCAAAGCCCTTGGCGATGTAATTGCGCACGAACCAGATAACCAGGGCACCCGGTATCAGCGTCAGCACACCGGCAGCGGCAAGCAGGCCCCAGTCCATACCTGCGGCCGAAACGGTTCTCGTCATGGTCGCGGCGATTGGCTTGGCGTCGGTCGTCGTCAGCGTGCGGGCGATCAGCAACTCTACCCACGAGAACATGAAGCTGAAGAA
>JAEXMK010000200.1 GCA_023444445.1 Pseudomonadota bacterium
GCCGAACATCTCGGCTCCGATACCTTCCTGCATATCGATGTCCCAGGCATCGGCCCGATTACCGCCCGCGCTGATGGCGAATTCGCCTGCAAGCACGGCGACACCGTCTTCATCACGCCCGACGATACCAAAATCCACAGGTTCGATGACAAGGGCAAAGCAATCTAGACGGGGCTGGCCCTAACGACGCAGCGGCTCGCTATTCGGTGGCGGCCGTTTGCAGATAGTCCGAATGCCCGCGACAGGGCGATTGGCAAGACCACCGTTTTCCCTTCGAGGATCGTGACATGACATGCAAACTCTCCCTCGCAACGCTTGACGAAGCCAGAAAGACGGCGGCGGTTCCGGCCTATTCCCGGGACGATCTGTCCGCCGGCATCGTGCATTTCGGCGTCGGTAATTTCCACCGCGCCCATCAGGCCGTTTATCTTGATGACCTGTTCAACACCGGCACGGACCATGACTTCGCCATCATCGGCGCCGGTGTTCTGCCATCTGACGCCTTGATGCGCGAAAAGCTCGCCGCGCAGGATTTCCTGACCACTGTCGTGGAGCAGGACAATAACCGCACCGGTGCGCGGGTAACGGCCCCAATGATCGACATTCTTCCGGTCGGCGACAGTGCGGCGATCATCGAAAAACTGGCCAATCCGAAGATCCGCATCGTCTCGATGACGATCACGGAAGGGGGTTATTTCATCGATGCCTCCGGTTCGTTTAACCCGCAGCATCCGGCCATCGCCGAAGACGGCAGGAACCCGACCTCGCCAAAAACCGTGTTTGGTCTCATCGTCTCCGGTCTGAAGGCGCGGCGCGACAGGGGCGTGCAGCCTTTTACCGTCATGTCCTGCGATAACATCCCCCATAACGGCAAGGTCACGAAAAACGCGGTTGTCGGTCTGGCAGCGCTCTCTGATCCTTCCTTTGCCAATTGGATCGGCGAAAACGTCGCCTTTCCGAATTCCATGGTCGACCGCATCACGCCTGCCACCGGCGAGCGCGAACGCAACATCGCCCGGGATGACTTCGACATCGAAGACAACTGGCCGGTCTTTTGCGAAGAATTCAAACAATGGGTGATGGAGGACAACTTCCCAGCCGGACGGCCCGCGCTGGAAAAGGCTGGCGTGCAGTTCGTCAAGGACGTCGCGCCCTATGAGCATATGAAAATCCGCATCCTCAATGGCGGCCACGCGGCAATCGCCTATCCTGCGGCGCTGCTCGACATCCATTTCGTCCATGAGGCGATGGAGCATCCGCTGATCCGGGCGTTTCTCGCAAAACTTGAAATGGACGAGATCATCCCGGTCATTCCGCCGGTGCCCGATACCGATCTCAACGAGTATTTCGCGTTGATCGAGCGGCGTTTCCTTAACCCGAAGATTGGCGACACCATTCCGCGTCTGGCGCAGGATGGCTCCAACCGTCAGCCGAAATTCATCCTGCCGTCGACCGCCGACCGACTGTCGCGCGGTGAAGACATCATCGGCCTGTCGCTGGTTTCGGCGCTCTGGTGCCGTTATTTCTACGGCACTTCCGATAGCGGTAAGGAAATCACCTTCAACGATGCCAGCGCCGAGCGACTGCAGGCCGCGGCCATCAAGGCCAAGGATGACCCGATGGCCTTCCTCGCACTCGGGGATATCTTCGGAGCAGTTGCCGAATCGGCGCTTTTCCGTAAACGCTTCGCCCATGCATTGAAGACGCTGTGGCAAGACGGCACGGCAAAGACCTTGCAGCTTTATCTGGATGACAAGCTGGCTGAAAAGTGACCATGAGATGGACCACCGGACCGGGCCCCTGCTGATTTTCGATTGCGACGGCGTTCTCGTCGACAGTGAACCGGTCTCGATTGCGGTGCTTCTCGACATGCTCTCCCATCTCGGCGTAACGATGGGGGAGGAGGAGGCTTACGAGCGCTTTCTGGGCCGCAGCGTTGCCAGCATGACGGCGACCTTGTTCGAGGATTACGGTGTCGAAACCGACATCGATTTTCTCGAGCATATGCGGGCGACGCTGTTTGAGCGCTTCCGCACCGAACTGAAGCCGATCGACGGCATTGCCGAGACGCTGGACCGGCTTATGGGCCTGAAGCGCTGCGTCGCCTCTTCCAGCCAGCCGGAGCGTATCCGGTATTCACTTGGGCTGACGGGTCTGATCGACAAATTTGAGCCACATGTCTTCAGTGCCACCATGGTGAAGAACGGCAAGCCGGCTCCCGATCTCTTCCTGCATGCGGCGCACGCAATGGGCGTCGAGCCGCGTCACTGTATCGTGATCGAGGACAGCCCGGCCGGTATTGCCGCCGCAAAGGCAGCCGGCATGGGTGTTTTTGCCTTTACCGGCGGATCGCATGCACGCTTTCCCGCATTTCGCGAAAAGATCGCCGGCCTGGGGGCAGACGCCGTGTTTGACGCGATGCCGGATTTGGTCCAACTTGTCGGCAGCTATGTGGGGAGGGGCGGTCTTGACGGCCAGGTGGAACGTGACGCAGGCTAAGCCTGATATTGCCTACCGCCGCCGGGTCGTTGCGCCAGGGTTGGAATTGCAGTCTTGATGCGTCAAAATCTCGTCGCTGTCGATGTCGGTACGGCAAGCGCCCGGGCCGGGATTTTCGATCCGGCAGGCCGGCTGCTTGCGCGCTCCACCCATCCCATCCTCATGCAGCGGCCGCGTGAAAACCACGCAGAGCACGATTCCACCGATATATGGAATGCCGTCTGCATCGCCGTGAAGGCGGCGCTTGCCGATGCCGGCGTGCTGCCGCAGAGCATTGCCGCCATAGGTTTCGACGCCACCTGCTCGCTTGTGATCCGTAATGGGCGAGGTGAGCCGGTTTCGGTTTCCACGACCGGTGAAGACCGTTTTGACACCATCGTCTGGCTCGATCACCGCGCGATCAACGAGGCGGACCGGTTGACGGCCTCGGGCCATCGGGTGCTCGATTTCGCCGGCAACAGCGTCTCGCCGGAAATGCAGATGCCGAAGCTGATGTGGCTGAAGACGCATATGCCTCAAAGCTGGTCGCGCATGGCCTTCGCCTTCGACCTTGCGGATTTCCTGACGTGGAAGGCGACCGGCTCCGCAAGGCGCTCCAACTGCACGCAGACGGCAAAATGGAATTTTCTGGCGCAGGAAAGCCCCGGCTGGCAGGCGGATTATCTGTCCTTTGCCGAACTTGCCGATCTGAAGGAGCGGGCCGGCCTGCCCGAAACCACAGTCATGCCAGGGGCGGCCATTGGCCCGCTTTCACCCGAGGCGGCCGCAGAGCTCGGTCTCGATACCGGCTGCCAGGTGGCGGCGGGCATGATCGATGCCTACGCCGGCGCGCTCGGGGCGCTGGGCGGTTGCCTTTCGGAAGATGTGGGCAAACATGTCGCGCTGATCGCTGGCACGTCCAGCTGCCTTGTCGCCATGTCCGCGCGGCCCATGCCGGGCCACAGCCTGTGGGGACCCTACTGGCAGGCGGTGCTGCCCGGCCACTGGCTGGTGGAGGGTGGGCAATCGGCCACGGGCGCACTGCTCGACCATATCGTACGTATGCATGCGGCGGGCGGCGAACCGGACACGGCGTTGCATGCCCGCATCGTTGCGCGCGTCACCGAATTGCGGGAGCTGGAAGGCGAGGCCTTTGCGGACCGGCTGCATGTTCTGCCGGATTTCCACGGCAACCGCTCGCCGCTAGCCGACCCGCATGCGGTGGGCGTCATCAGCGGGCTGACGCTCGATACCTCCTTCGACAGCCTCTGCCGCCTTTACTGGCGCACAGCGGTCGCGATCGCACTCGGCGCGCGTCACGTGCTCGACGCCATGGAGCGTTTCGGTTATGCGGTGGAAACGCTGCATGTGACCGGCGGGCATGTGAAGAACCCGCTGTTGATGGAGCTTTACGCCGACGTGACGGGCAAGCGCATCGTGGTTCCCGCCACCGCCGACGCGGTACTGCTCGGCACGGCCATGACGGCGGCAACGGCCGGTGGCGTGCATGTAAGCCTCGCGGCAGCAGGGGCCGCCATGTATCCGGGCAATGCGGAAATCTCGGGCAATCCGGCGCTTGCTGCGCATTATGAACGAGACTATCGCCGTTTCCTCGCCATGTACCGGCATCGTCAGGAACTCGAAAGCCTTTGACTTTTCAGGGTAATAGCTAGCGTTGACTGTTAGTGTATTGCTTCCAAGCGCAATCAGCCGCGCAGCGAGCGCTTCAACGCGGCAAAGTTTTTCGCCCGCGTTTTTGCTGCATCATCCGCCCCGGCGCTCAGCGCGCAGAGGGTGAATTCCAGCAGGGAGACCAGTTGCAGCAGGCCTTGGCCGCTGTTCTGGCTCTGCGGCATGGCAAGACAGAGATCGACGCTCTCCGGTCCCCATTCGTAAAACCGCGTGGTGATCAAAAGCGTCCTGTAGCCGCCCTTGCGGGCCGTGGCCGACAGGCGCTGCAGGGGCGCGAGGTTGCCGCCGCAATCCATGATGACGAGGAGCGTGCGTTCGGGATCGAAATCCCACAGAGCGACATAGGTCGCATTATCGCTGCCGAGATAATGAACGTGGCCCCGGGCCTCCAGAAGCCGCCCGTAAAAATGCCTGCTGGCATCGAGGCCTTCCGGAGAGGTCGCCAGAAAGACATCGCCCGCCGAGGTGATCTCGTTCATCGCAAGGCGCCAGATCGTCTGGGTGGTCATGTCGAAGGCGGTCTGGATGGCCTGAATCTGCTGTGACAGAAGCTGAGAAAACGGGTTGGAATTCCGTTCGCCGGCTTCGGTCGTCGCGGGCTGGCCTATGCTGACGGTTTCTTCCGCATGGCGCAGGTCGGCGCGGATATCGCTGAATTGCCGGTAACCCAGAGAACGCAGGAATCGGCCGACCGTCATCGGGCTGAGGCTGAGCTTGGCGGCCAGCGTCTGCGCCGTTTCAAACGGCAACTCGTCCAGATGCTCGATCAGATATTTGGCAATCTTGCGCTCGGAAGGGGTGCCTGCCTTCATGGCGCGCGTAAGGTTTAACAGCAGCTTTTCCACCAACGCCTCGTTTATTTTTTAGTTATTGAACGATGATGCTTTCGCGCGCCCGTGCAAGCGTGCGAACCGCGATTTGGCGGTGGGGGCGAGCTTTTCCGGCCATGTCCTCCACCGGATCGAAATGCGAATTATCGTAGATGGTTTATTATATTTTAGGGATATCTTTTATTCAAGGGAAATTCCATCTGCGGTTTAATTCTCAACAGCTTGCCGTCTTTGCACCCGTCTTGCGCAGCGGAGGGTGAGCCCCTATCTCGTGGATCAGAGGGTTTCGGCGCGAAAGGCGTCAAGGGAGTTCCGAATGATTTTTGATGCGGCGCGGCTGGCATTCCACAATCTCTTTGCTGCCGAGACCCGGTCGGTGTTCTGGAAAGTGCTGGGGCTGACGCTTCTGGTGCTGGTGGCGCTATGGTTCGTCATCCGCTCCATTTTCATCTATTTCGCCCTGCCATGGGTGGATACGCTGATCCCCGGCGTGCCGGATTGGGCCGGCTGGCTGACCTTCGTTTTTGCCATTTTCGCCGGCATCGGGCTCGCTTTGGCGCTGGCCCTGCTTATTTCGCCGGTCACGGCCGTCATCGCCGGCCTGTTTCTCGATGATGTCGCCGAAGTGGTGGAAAAAAAGAGCTATCCGAATGATCCGCCGGGCAAGGCAATGCCGATCGGCGAAGCCGTGCTGTCGTCGATCAAGTTTTTCGGCGTTGTCATTGCCGGCAACCTCATCGCTTTGTTGCTGCTCCTGGTGCCGGGAATCAATCTGATCGCGTTTTTTTTCGTGAATGGTTATCTGCTCGGGCGGGAATTCTTCGAATTCGCGGCGATGCGTTTCCGACCGCCCGCCGAAGCCCGGCAGTTCCGGGTGAAGCACCGCGCGACGGTATTCATGGCCGGACTGGTAATCGCCGCATTCCTGGCGGTGCCGTTCCTCAATCTGCTGACGCCGCTTTTCGCCGCCTCGATGATGGTGCATCTGCACAAGGCCGTCAGCCGGCGCGATCCCTTATTCGCTAGCGGTCGCACCGAACAGCTGCGCGGGTAATTCCACCAGCGGGGCTGGAATATCAAAGGTCTTTTCCTGTGATTTGCAGATATCGGCAATTACGCAACGCTCGCATTCCGGCTTGCGCGCCTTGCAGCAATAACGCCCGTGCAGGATCAGCCAGTGGTGCGCATGGAACAGATATTCTTCGGGAATGATGCGGAGAAGCCGGTCTTCAACCTCGTCAGGGGTTTTGCCCGGCGCAAGACAGAGCCGATTGGCAATGCGGAACACATGCGTGTCCACCGCAAGCGTGGGCACGCCGAACGCCATCGACATCACCACATTGGCCGTCTTGCGGCCAACACCCGGCAGGGTCACCAGTTCCTCACGGGTTTTCGGCACCTCGCCGCCGAAATTGTCGATCAGCATCTGCGACAGGGCGATGACGTTTTTCGCCTTGTTACGGTAAAGCCCGATGGTCTTGATATGGCCGATCAGTTCTTCCTCGCCGAGCGCCAGCATTTTTTCAGGCGTATCGGCCACCTTGAACAGCGCCCGGGTGGCACGGTTCACACCCACGTCGGTCGCCTGCGCTGAGAGCGCCACGGCCACCAGCAGCGTGAAGGGATTGGTGTGTTCCAGCTCGCCTTTCGGCTCCGGCCGCTGAATGGAAAACCGGTGGAAGATCTCGGAGAGTTCGTCTTTTGAATAGGCCGTTTTCACCCGCGTCGGTTTGCGCGCGGATGCCGGATTTGACTTTTTCAATGTTTGGGTGCTGGATCGTTTCTTGGCCACTGTCATGGACTATCTATAGCCAGCCAGCCCAAAGGAAAGCAACGTGGATACGCTCAACGACCAGCCGATTTTCGCGGCGGAACTCGTTCCGCACCGTTCGCTTGGCCGGCGCGGTTTCCGGCTGCTGCTGTTGTTTTCCGGGCTGGCCTGCCTTGTCTATGGCGGTTTTTTCCTTGCCACCGGCGCATGGCCGATCGGCCTGTTCTTTGGACTGGATTTTCTGCTGCTTTATATCGCTTTCCGCGCCAATTACCGGGCGGCGAAAGCGCGGGAAGAGGTCAGCGTCTCGCGCACCAACCTTTCGATCCGCAAATTCTCTCCGACCGGGCGCATGGTGGAATATCGTTTCAATCCTTTCTGGGCACGCTTCCGGGTGAGGCGGCATGACGAGATCGGTATCGTTTCCATGCATGTGACGGGCGAGGGCCGGGCGACCGATATCGGTTCGTTTCTCAACCCGGATGACCGGGAAAGTTTCGCCAAGGCGTTTGGCGGTGCGCTTGCGACTGTGCGGCGGAGGTGAGCGGATCAGAAGGTTGTCGTGGCGCTGTAGTCTCTTTCCCTCATCCCTGTGCTCGTCACAGAGATCCAGCCAGCCCAAGTCTTTGGGCTTAAAAGAGTCCTTCGCCACGCGGACGCGTGTCTCCTGGATTCCTGTGACAAGCACAGGAATGAGGGTGAGTGAGTGTTCAGCCTAACGAACATTCCTTGCGTATCGTGATGCCGCGCAAGAAACGGGTGGAGACGCAGTCGCTTTAATGGTTTTCTCTTGCCCGTTAGGAGATTTGCGATGAACGCCAATATTACGCTGAACGAAGACATCACCCCCATCGGAACGGATTACGACACGGTGCGCGGCGTCATCGAGCTTTTGACGCTGGATTATCGCGAGCAGCCCTCCCTCGAAGCCATTGCGGCAAGGCTCGGCCAGTCGCCGACGCAATTACAGAAGACTTTTACGCGCTGGGCCGGTCTTTCACCCAAGGCATTTCTGCAAGCCGTAACGCTCGATCATGCCAAGCGACTGTTGCGCGAGGAGGATTTGCCGTTGCTGGAAACCTCCATCGAGGTCGGTATGTCAGGACCCGGCCGCCTGCACGATCTGTTCGTTACCCATGAGGCCATGTCGCCCGGTGAATGGAAGGCCAAGGGCGGCGGGCTGACGATCCGTTACGGCTTTCACGCCTCGCCCTTTGGGCTTGCACTGGTCATGGTGACCGATCGCGGCCTTGCCGGTTGCGCCTTCGCCGATCCGGGCGAGGAAAGGGCCTGTTTCGAGGACATGGCCGGCCGTTGGCCGAATGCTGACTATGTCGAGGATCGCGAAGCGACGGCGCCCTACGCGGCCCGCATCTTCGATCCGTCCATGTGGTCGGTGGACAGGCCGCTGCGCGTCGTGCTGCTCGGCACGGATTTTCAGGTGCGGGTCTGGGAAAGCCTCCTCAAAATCCCGATGGGCCGCGCGGTTACCTATTCTCACATCGCCTGCGATATAGGCCAGCCCACCGCGTCGCGTGCGGTTGGTGCGGCGGTCGGCGCCAACCCGGTGTCCTTCGTGGTTCCCTGCCATCGCGCAGTCGGTAAAAGCGGGGCTCTGACGGGTTACCATTGGGGCCTCACCCGCAAGCGGGCAATGCTCGGTTGGGAAACGGGGAAGGTGTGAGGCGAGGATTGGATTGTCTTTGCCGATCTGCCCAAGATCGGTTATTCTTGGGGCATGAAAAGCACGATTGAACTTCCCGAGGATATTAAACGGCGGCTGGATATCTTGGCCGAGCGCTCGAATTTGACACCGAGCCGCATCATAGAAGATGCACTCTCTCACGGACGTTCTCTGGCCTGGCAGGAGAAATGGGCGAGTGGCGTAAGGGCAGGGTTGGCGGAGGCTGATGCCGGGGAGTTTGCTACTGAAGAAGAGATCAACGTCGTTCTGAACAAATATGCGAAGGTCTGAAACGCGTGCGGTTGGTTTGGACGCGGCGTTACCTTCGGGAGCTTGATGCCATAGGCGACTATATCGCCGAACGTAATCCGCGCGCTGCGGTAAAAGTCGTTAGGGTCATACACCAGACGACGTCACGTCTTTTATCCGAAAATCCTCATCTGGGACGCGGCGGTGAAATTGAAGGGACAAGGGAGTTGGTTATTCCCGGCCTGCCATACATCGTCGCCTATCGTGTCACGGAGAAACAGGTCGATATCCTGTTCGTGCAACACGCTGCCCGCGAGTGGCCTGACGAGGCCTAAACCAGCTCCATCAATGCCCGCGCCGCCGCTTCGTCGGTTATCAGCGTATTGCAGCCGATCCGCTTGATCGTCGCGCGGATGGCGATGGCGCGGTGGGCGCCGCCGGAGGCCAGCACGATGTGTTTGGCCTTGCGCAACGTGTCGAGATCGATCGCCATGGCGCGCTGGTTGATGGGATGATCGACGGAGCGGCCTTCGGCATCGATGAAATTGAACATGGTGTCGCAGACGCAGCCGGCATCGACGAGTTCGCGCAGCGTCTCCTTCGAGATGAAACCTTCAGACAGCGAGGTGGAGTGCGGGCCGATATCGCCGCAGGAAACGATGGCGAGATCAAGCGTTTCGGCAAGCTCGTAGAGCGTCGCAAGCCCGCATTTTTCGATCAGCGCCCGTTTGGTCTCGACCGAATCCACCAGCAGCGGCGCAAGAAACATGTAACATTCAGCGCCAAGCGCACTTGCCAGCCGCCAGGTGTAGTCGAGCGGATTGGTCTGGTGCACGGCGACGATGCCGCCGAGCAGCGACACGACCTTGCAGTTTTCCCGGCGCGGCGGGCGGAAGCTGGAGAGCGAAGCGGTCATGGTGCGGCCCCAGCCGACGCCGATGGTGGCGTCGTTCGGCACCGCTTCGGAGAGGAACTGACCGAGCGCCAGCCCCACCGCCTTCGCCGTGCCTTCGGCATTCACCCTGTCGGGAGATTTGCCGGGGGAGGGGATGATCACCGCCTCGTCCAGCCCGTAGGCGGCCTCCAGCTGGCCGGCCAGCGACACGAAATCCTCGATGCCCTCATTGATCCATATCTGCACCTCGGAGCGCTTCATCGCCTCGTCCAACAGGCGGATCACGGTGGAGCGGCTGATGCCCAGTTTTTCCGCGACATCCTTCTGCGTCATGCCCTGATTATAATAAAGCCACGCCGCACGCAGCCGCAGAGACGCCGCTTCCGAATAGACTGTATGGGTTTCTCTTCTCAGTTTCGCCACGGTTTCCGCCATTGCTTATATGCCGTCGAGTATCGCAGGCATGAAACTTATGTCAATTGCGATGCGCAAATGTCTTGACTTTCGGCCGCCGCGCTTGCGATAGTCGGAGCCGGACAGAACCGTGATTTCGGCCTTGGGCGCACTCTGGTGCGGGAACGAAAAGACGGCTGAGCAAGTTTACCAGAGATCATGAAGGATCATTCGCCATGACGTCCAAACTCGAACAACTTCGCGCCATCACCACAGTTGTTGCCGACACCGGTGACATCGAGGCGGTTGCACGCCTGAAGCCGGTGGATTGCACCACCAATCCGACAATCGTTCTAAAGGCCCTCGGCACGCCCGCTTTCGCTGACGCAGTGAAGGAAGCCGTCGCCTGGGGCAAGAAGCAGGGCGGCCAGTCCGACGCTGTTGTCGCCGCCGTCGCCGATCGTCTCGCCATTTCCGTTGGCGCAGCGCTTGCGGGCCTCGTTCCCGGCCGTGTGTCGACAGAAGTCGATGCCGACCTTTCTTTCGATACGCAGGCCTCTGTTACCAAGGCGCGCCACATCATCGCCGCCTATAAGGAGCGCGGCATCGAGCGTGAACGCATCCTCATCAAGCTTGCTTCCACCTGGGAAGGCATCAAGGCCGCCGAAGTGCTGCAGTCCGAAGGCATTGACTGCAACCTGACGCTTCTCTTCTCCCAGGCCCAGGCGATTGCCTGCGCGGAAGCGAAAGCCTTCCTTATCTCGCCCTTCGTCGGCCGTATCCTTGACTGGTACAAGAAGTCGACCGGCGAGACCTACACCGCCGAAACCGATCCGGGCGTCGTTTCGGTTCGCAGCATCTACAACTACTACAAGGCCAACGGCATCAGCACCGTCGTTATGGGCGCCTCCTTCCGCAATGTCGGCGAAATCGAAGCGCTCGCCGGTTGCGACCGCCTGACGATCAGCCCGGCCCTTTTGGAAGAACTGGACAAGGACACCGGCAAGCTGGAGCGCAAGCTCTCGGCAGACAACGTCAAGGCCGAACCGCTGCAGTCGCTTGACGAGAAGGCATTCCGCTGGGCGCTGAACGAAGACGCGATGGCAACCGAGAAGCTTTCGGAAGGCATCCGCCTCTTCGCAAAGGATCTGGTGACGCTGCGTGAAATGGTCCGCAAGGAACTTACGCTGGCTGCGGCCTGAGGCATAAAGGGGGGAACCATCCACGTTCCCCCACGTTTAAGAGATATAAATCTCCAGTCACTCAAAACGCGATCGGGTCCCTGCCGGTCGCGTTTTTTTGTGCGTTTCAGGAATTGCCAATCCCTGTCGCCACTTCGGAAATACGCTTTGCCGCCTCGCGGATCAGCACCTCGCAGGCCTCACGTGTCGGCGCCTTGCCGCCAAGCGGGGTGATATAGGGGCAGGTGATGACGGCGAGCGCCGTGCCATCGAGCGTCAGCACCGGCGCGGAAATATTACGCACGCCGGCGGTCTGGAGGCTGTCCATGGATTCGAAACCGTTCTTGCGCACCACCGCCAGCCTCTCGGCAAGGCCCGACGGCACGGTTTCGCCGCTGCCGCGCACCTGTTCGGTTATCATGATCTCGCGTTGCGCTTCCGTCTGGAAGGCCAGAAGCACATGGCCGGAGCCTGTGTGGAACAGGCTCATCTGCGCGCCGACCCGCATGGACATGGCCCAATAAGTGGCGGATTCCTGCTGGGCGATGACGACGACGCTGCCGCGATCATAAACGGCGAGATGACAGGCCTGCTCGGCGCTTGCGGAGAAATCACGCATGACAGGCGCGGCGAAGGAGACCAGCCGGCGGATTGGCGCATGGAAATGCGCCAGCCCGAACATTTTGAGCGTCAGCGAAAACCGGTCGCCGTCAAGCCGCTGCACATAACCCCGGCGCACGAGACGATCCAGCATACGGTACAGCTCGTTGGGGCTCTTTCCGATCGATTTGGCGATCTCGATCTGCGTCAGTCCGCCATCGGTGCGTGCCAGAAGCTCGAGAATGTCCAGACCCTTGTCGAGGGCGGGAGCGCGATATCGTTCGCTGTCGTCGTCAGTCATCTGGCCTCGATGGTGTTTTGCATGGTGCCCGGCAGAGGTGCCATAAAATATGGTTGCCCGATAGGCCGCATCCGCGCAAGTTTGCTTGACGCCATATGAATACCCCGTTTACATATGAATTGTCGATCCATATTTGAGATCATTGAAATTCAGCGGTCCAGTCCACGAAGGATGGGCGCGCCTTAGCGGGAGGCTATTCATGGTGCAGGATTTTGACGGCCGGACAGTGGTGATCACCGCAGCCGGTCAGGGTATCGGTCGGGCGACGGCGGAGCGCTTCATCTCGCTCGGCGCGCGCGTCATTGCCACCGATATCAATGAGCAGGCGCTTTCGACCCTGAAAGGTGCGGAAACCCGGGTTCTGAACGTGCTTGACGGCGATGGCGTCAAGGATTTCGCGGCAGATATCGGCAATGCGGATGTGCTGTTCAACTGCGCCGGCTTCGTGCATTCCGGCACCATTCTCGATTGCGAGGAAAAGGACTGGGACTTCTCTTTTGATCTCAATGCCAAGGCCATGTACCGCACGTGCCGCGCCTTTCTGCCCGGCATGCTGGAAAAGGGCAAAGGCGCGATCGTCAACATGTCCTCGGTTGCTTCAAGCGTGAAGGGCGTGCCGAACCGTTTCGCCTATACGGCTTCCAAGGCTGCTGTCGTGGGTCTTACCAAGGCCATTGCAGCCGATTTCGTTACCAAGGGCATCCGTTGCAACGCCATCTGCCCCGGCACGGTCGATAGCCCGTCCCTGCATGACCGCCTGCGCGCCACCGGCAATTACGAACAGGCGCTGGCCGATTTCATCGCCCGCCAGCCGATGGGGCGCATCGCCACGCCGGAAGAAATCGCAGCGCTCGTCACCTACCTGGCTTCTGACGAGGCAGGTTTCACCACCGGCCAGATCCATGTGATCGATGGCGGCTGGACGGGCTGATTATTGAGACGGGAATGAAGAGGGG
>JAEXMK010000241.1 GCA_023444445.1 Pseudomonadota bacterium
GTATAATAGACGGCATATTTGGCGGTGACCCAGCCGGTCGACCAGAGAAAGACGAAGATGGCCGGAGCCAGACGGTCGAGCGACATGGGAACATCCCTTGTGCCGCATGATGCCCGTAACCGAACACGGTGCAGGAAAGGCGGCGAATTGGCACTTCTGCGACTTTACGCAAAACCAGCGCGTGATCGAGCTGAGTATCAGCAAGGCGGTATCCGCATCCCGGCAAAAGGTCAAAGGCGTTTTGATGATCGCATCTTTCAGATTTTCTGATGCAATATCCGATCTTCTTCAATCGAAAGCGATCGAACAAATTTTATGCATTCGCCCACGGCGTACACAGCATCGCCACCTCGTTACACCCCTCGCCACCGCGCAACCAATTTGCCAATGCCGCATTTATAGGCTGAAACCCAAAAAACGCTTCTTTTTTAAAACTCTAAGGCGACAAAAAATCTTCTCGAGGGGGCCTGCATAGTTCTTGCATTGCATTTGGCGTTGTATTCATATGGCAAAAAAGGGGACATCGAAGTTGGCATTTGACGAAATGATAAATGCGGACAACACGCCGCGAAGCCCATATGAAAACTATAACGAGTGGTACAGCCGGCAGGACAGGGCGCACCTGATCCAGAAATCAAAAGACGCGGAAAACATCTTTCGAAAAACCGGTATTACTTTCGCAGTCTATGGCCATGCCGATAGTTCAGAAAAACTGATACCTTTCGATATTATCCCGCGCATCATCTCCGGCCGTGAGTGGCGCAAACTGGCCCAGGGCATCGAACAGCGTGTTCTCGCCCTCAATGCTTTCCTCGACGACATCTACCATAAGCAGGAAATCATCCGCGCCGGGCGCATCCCCCGCGAAATCATCGAGAAAAACGAAGCGTTTCTGCCGGAAATGATCGGCTTCACCCCGCCCGGCGGTGTCTACACCCATATTGTCGGCACGGATATCGTTCGCACCGGCGAAGACCAGTTCTACGTTCTGGAAGACAATGCCCGCACGCCGTCAGGTGTCAGCTACATGCTGGAAAACCGCGAGACGATGATGCAGATGTTCCCGGAACTCTTCCACGAAAACCGCGTGCGGCGGGTGGAGGACTACCCCTATCTGCTGCGCCAGTCGCTTGCCTCGCTCGCGCCTCCCGGCTGCACCGGCAAACCACGCGTCGCCGTGCTGACCCCCGGCATCTATAATTCCGCCTATTACGAACATTCCTTCCTCGCCGACATGATGGGCGTGGAGCTGGTGGAAGGGTCCGACCTTCGCGTCATGGACGGCAAGGTGAAGATGCGCACGACACGCGGCTATGAGGCGATCGACGTTCTCTACCGCCGTGTCGACGACGATTTCCTCGACCCGCTGACTTTCCGGCCGGATTCGGCGCTTGGCGTTCCCGGCATCATGGATGTCTACCGTGCCGGCAACATCACCATCGCCAATGCCCCCGGCACCGGCATTTCCGATGACAAGGCGATCTATTCCTACATGCCCGAGATCGTCGAATTTTATACGGGCCGCAAACCGCTCCTGGAAAATGTGCCAACCTGGCGCTGTTCCGAGCCGGACAGCCTGAAATACGTGCTCGACAACCTCGCCGAACTCGTCGTCAAGGAAGTCCACGGTTCGGGCGGTTACGGCATGCTGGTCGGCCCCACCGCATCGAAAAAGGAACGGGCGCTGTTTGCCGAAAAGCTGAAAGCCCGCCCCTCCAACTATATTGCGCAGCCGACGCTGTCGCTTTCCACCGTGCCGATCATGGTCAAGAACGGCATCGCGCCGCGCCATGTCGATCTGCGTCCTTATGTGCTGGTGTCGGACAAGGTGAAGATCATCCCCGGCGGCCTGACCCGCGTTGCGCTCAAGCAGGGCTCGCTGGTGGTCAATTCCAGCCAGGGCGGCGGCACCAAGGATACCTGGGTACTGGAGGATTAAGCCATGCTGGGCAGAACGGCAAACGGGCTCTACTGGATGTTCCGGTACATCGAGCGCGCTGAAAACATCGCCCGGCTCATCGATGCGGGCCTGCGCGTTTCACTGACACGCTCCGGCAGCGGTGATGAGGACTGGGACGGCGTGCTGCAAAGCGCGGGCGTTCACGAGGCCTTTCTCGAAACGCATGACAAGGTGACAACGGCGGATGCGATCGATTATCTGCTGCGCGACAAGGCAAACCCTTCCAGCGTCCTCTCCTGCATTGAGGCGGGCCGCAACAATGCCCGCATGGTGCGCACGGCGCTGACGCGCGAAACGTGGGAAGCCACCAACGAGTTCTGGATCGAGCTCAAGACCAGTCTCGACCGCAGGATAAAAGCGGCGGACATGCCGCAAGTGATCGATGGCATCAAACACCGCGCCGGTCTGGTGCGCGGCGCGTTCCACGGTTCAATGCTGCGCAACGATCTTTATAATTTTTCCCGCATCGGCACCTTCATCGAGCGCGCCGACAACACCGCCCGCATTCTGGACGTCAAATATTACGTGCTGCTGCCGGCCGTCGCGCATGTCGGCTCCTCGCTCGACAATGCGCAGTGGGAATCCATCCTGCGCTCGGTCTCTGCGCATCGGTCTTATGGCTGGGTCTATGATGCGGAATACAAGCCGGCCAATATTGCCGACTTCCTCATTCTCAATGGCCGCATGCCGCGTTCTCTCGCCTATTGTTACGAGAAGATCGCCAGCAACCTCAATTACATCGCTGAGGATTACAGCGAGAGGCACAAGGCGCATGAGACGGCCGAAAGCATTCGCGACAATCTGCGCGCAACCACCATCAGCCGCGTGATGGATGAGGGCTTGCACGAATTTCTGGAGAGGTTCGTCAACCGCAACGGGCAGTTGGGACAGGAAATCACGGAAGGCTACCGCTTCTATCAATAAGCGCGTGGACGGGGACAGCTGATGCGTCTGAAAATCACCCATACGACGGACTATGTCTATGACGAGCCGATGCCCTATGCGTTGCAGCGGCTGCGCCTGACACCGCAGACCGGCCCATGCCAGACGGTTGAGGACTGGGATGTCTCCGTCGACGGCGCGACCGTGGAAGTGACCTATGAGGACCATTTCGGCAATCGTGTCGCGCTGGTTGAAACCGAAGGGCCGCAGAAGCGGGTGAAGGTGGTGGCGAGCGGCACCGTCAGCACGCAGGATAAGGCAGGCGTTTTCGGTTACCACATCGGCAACGCGCCTTTATGGCTTTTCCTGCGGGAAACGCCGCGCACCAAACCCGGAAAACTGGTGCGCGAACTGGTGAAGGTGAGCGCCGGCGAAAGCGAGCTTGCCCGCCTCCACAATCTCATGGAGACCATCCACGGCAAGGTGGAGTATGTGCCCGGCGCGACCGACATCGAAACCACGGCCGAAGCGGCACTGGAAGCCGGCAAGGGCGTCTGCCAGGACCACGCCCACATACTGATTTCAGCCGCCCGTCAGATGGGTCTGCCTGCGCGTTATGTTTCAGGTTATCTGATGATGGACGAGGTTGAAGAGCAGACCGCTACGCACGCCTGGGCCGAGGTGCATCTTCAGGGCCTCGGATGGGTCGGCTTCGACGCCGCCAACAATATCTGCCCCGATGACCGTTACGTCCGCATCGCGTCTGGCCTCTGCTACCGCGATTGCGCGCCGATATCCGGCATGCGCATCGGCCCGGCCGGTGAGACCTTGAATGTCTCGGTCACCGTGCAGCAATCGCAGAGCCAGAGCCAGTCCCAGAGCTGAGATCATGGCCGCCAAAGACGACGATACGATCGGTTTCTATACCGACAACGCCACCGCCTACACCACCCGCGGACAGGCGGCAGACCGCCCGCATCTGGAGACATTCCTGTCGCAGTTGGAAAAGGGCGCCAGCATCCTGGAGCTGGGATGCGGCGGCGGGCAGGACAGCGAATATATGCTGGCAGCCGGTTTCGACGTGTACCCGACCGATGGAACACCCGACATCGCCAAGGCGGCGCAAACCCGGCTCGGCATTCCTGTCAGAACGTTGCTGTTCGAAGATATCGATGAGGTCGGGCGCTATCACGGCATCTGGGCCAATGCCTGCCTGCTGCACGTGCCCCGCCCTGCCCTGCCCGGCATCATCGGCCGCATCCACACCGCGCTGAAACCGGGCGGCGTCTTTTATGCGAGCTTCAAGGCAGGAGAAGCGGAGGGTCGCGACACCTTCGGCCGTTATTACAATTATCCCTCCAGGTCATGGCTGGTGGAGCTTTATGGCGAATATGACTGGACAGGCGTAGAGATCGAAGCCCGGCAGGGAAGCGGTTACGACAAGCTGCCGACAGACTGGCTGCATGTTACAGCCAAAAAGCGCTGACCACCGCGACAAGTTCACGGTTGCAAAAAGGCGCAGCACCCGTTTTAATCGCCGCTCTCAATTGAAAGCATGATCCGGTTTATCCTCACAGGACAAAACCGGCCGGGAGACGGCGTTGTACAGCATTTCCGACTATCGCGACTGCCAGTCGCATGGACCCATCATCGCAGAAAGGGTCTGGACGGCCTGGTGGCAGGATAGCGGCCTCAAGGTGGGCGATGTCCTCGAGCACCTCAAAGCGATGACCAATCCTCACGCCCTTCCCACCGGCCTCGTCGCCCATGATGGCGACGCCTATGTCGGCTCCGCCTTTCTCATTCATTGCGATCTTGAGGAGCGCCCGCACTATCTTCCCTGGGTTGCGGCCCTATGGGTGGAAGAAGGCCGCCGGCGCTCAGGCGTGGCGCGCGCCTTGATGCAGGCTGCAACAAAGAGGGCCGCCGAACTCGGTTACGACACGGCCTACCTCTGCTGCGAGGCAGGTCTTGAGGACTATTACATCAACTGCGGCTGGACCATCCTCGAACGGGGCGTCGGCAAGCACGACCTGACGGTGCTGACCTACAAGACCTGACGCCGCCCAGCGCCTACCCATCATTCCTCACCAAATCTCGACCATAGGAGGCACCATGCAACCGCCAACAGCCATCATGGAAACCGCGATCTATGTGAATGATCTCGAAGCCGCCGAGGCTTTCTACCGCGATGTATTCGGACTTGAGATCATCGGCAAGGTGCCCGGAAGCTTCGTCTTTTTCAAATGCGGGCAGCAGGTATTGCTGGTTTTCGACCCCGAGAAGTCGCGCAAGGCCGATCCCGATAATCCGATCCCCCGCCATGGCACGGCAGGCCAAGGCCATTTCTGCTTTTATGCTAAGGACAAATCCGAGGTAGACGGCTGGAAGGCCCACTTCGAAGCGCTCGGAATTCCCATCGAACATTATCACCGCTGGCCGAATGACAGCTATTCCGTCTATATCCGCGATCCCTCCGGGAACTCGGTGGAAGTGGGCGAAGGCAAGCTTTGGGGATTTACACAGGGCTGACCGCAAGGAAGCATGACACCATCGTGAAAAACATCTACGTCGTAACGCACCCCCAGTCGGTCCACCATATCGAGAACCGGGTTGGCGGCTGGTATGATACCGGACTGACGCCGCGCGGCAGAACCGATGCCAAGGCGGCGGCGGCCAGACTGGCGACGCTTGTCGGTGGTGAGCCCTTGGAGATCTTCAGCTCCGACCTGCTTCGCGCCTCGCAGACCGCAGAAATCATCGCGGAACGCTTCGGGCAGCCAATGGAGACCATGCGCGACCTCAGGGAAATGAGTTACGGTGAGGCCGAAGGCATGCCGCAGCAATGGCTCGATGCACGTCAAATACCGGCGCCGCACCATAATCGCCTTGACCATCGTGGCGGTATTGCTGATGGCGAGACGAGACGCGAATTTGCCGAAAGGGTGTATCGGGCCGTGGACATGATCGTAGCGCGGCCCTGTGCCACGCAGATCATCGTAACCCATGGCTTTGCCCTGACCTTCGTCATCGCGGCATGGATCAAGATGCCGATCGACAGCGCCGGCTATGTCAGCTTCCCGGCGCGCTCCGGCAGCATCACCCATTTGAAGGAAGACGATTACTGGCAGAACCGCGCCGTCGTTTCACTGGCGGATGTTTCGCATCTGCAGGATCTTGCCTTGCGATAACGATAGCGACCGTTGCGCGTGATCAGCTGTCACAGACAATATGACCTGCGTCATTCCGGCCTTCAGCCGGAAACCAGCCGACGCGCGTCTGCGCGGAGAAAAGACCCTTCTCAGCCCAAAGACCCAGGCTGGCTGGATACCTGCTCAAGGCCGGTAGACGAATAGAGGGAGCAATTGCTCCCTCTATCATTCCCAAAGATCGCCCGCAGATCAGATCTGCCGAACCACGATCTCTTCTTCCGCATCGACAGCAAGCGGGTTCTTCAGCGGCAGGCCGAAACCGGCAGCCTCGATTTCGAAGACGTCGCCCTCTTCCGGCTTGATACCTTCGGCGAAGGAAAGCGTTGCCGTGCCGAACATGTGAACATGCACATCGCCAGGCGCACGGAACAGGCCGTATTTGAAGTGGTGATATTCGAGGTTCGCAAAGGTGTGGGACATGTTGTCTTCACCCGAAACGAACGGCTTTTCGAAGATGACCTTATCGCCGCGGCGGATGCGTGAGGTGCCGCGAATATCGGACGGCGGAGCGCCGACGCGGATTTCAGGGCCGAAGCTTGCCGGACGCAGCTTGGAATGAGCGAGGTACAGATAGTTGATCCGCTCGGTAACGTGATCGGAAAACTCGTTCGACACAGCAAAGCCGATACGCACGGCTTCGCCCTTGTCAGAAATCACGTAGATACCGGCCATCTCAGGCTCTTCACCGCCGTCGAGCGCAAAGGACGGAGAGGTGAGCGCAGCACCCGGTGCTGCCGCCACATGGCCGTTGCCCTTGTAGAACCACTCGGGCTGAACGCCCTTTTCACCGGCCTTCGGCTTGCCGTTTTCGAGACCCATGCGGAACATCTTCATGGAGTCCGTCAGGCTTTCTTCCGCCGCTTCCGTGGTCTTCTTGTGCATGCTGTCACGGGTCGCGGCCGAACCGAGATGGGTGAGGCCGGTGCCGGTCAGATGCAGATGCGCCGGATCGGGATGGGTGATCGGCGGCAGGAAACGACCTTCGGCATAAGCCTTTTCAAGATCGACAGCATCGCCCAGGCCGCGGGCGGAAATGACATCGGCGAGGCTCTTGCCGCCATTGGCTGCTTCCATGGCAAGCACATAAACGGACTCTGCGCCCTTGACCGCGCGTGCCTCTCCGCCGTCTTCGCGAACCGCTACGATGATGTTGCCACTGGCATCTTTGATCTGTGAAATGAGCACGGGATTTCCTTCCTCCGGCGCAAGGCGCCTTTATCTCTTCTACGCGGCGACTTGCGCCTGCATCTTATGAAAGTGGCCGGAAACCGGCCACTTTTTGGACTGCGATAGGGGTGAGCCGATCAGCCCTTGTTCTTGTTGTAGACGTCGAAGAACACGGCGGCGAGCAGCACGAGGCCCTTGACCATCTGCTGGAAATCGATGCCGAGGCCGACGATCGACATGCCGTTGTTCATCACGCCCATGATGAATGCGCCGATGACCGCACCGGTGATCTTGCCAACGCCGCCGGATGCCGAAGCGCCGCCGATGAAGCAGGCCGCGATAACGTCAAGCTCGAAGCCCACGCCAGCCTTCGGCGTTGCCGAGTTGAGGCGGGTCGCGATGATCATGCCGGCAAGACCGGCCAGCACGCCCATGTTGACGAAGGTCAGGAAGCTCAGGCGTTCGGTATTGATACCGGAAAGCTTGGTTGCCTTCTCGTTGCCGCCCATGGCGTAAACGCGGCGGCCGATGGTCGTGCGGCGCGTCACGAAGCTGTAGAGAGCAATCAGCACCAGCATCACGATCAGCACGTTGGGCAGGCCGCGATAGGTGGACAGCTGGTAACCGAGGAACAGAATGGCAGCGGCGATCAGAAGGTTCTGGGCGATGAAGAAGCCGAAGGGTTCGACATCGATGCCGTGCTTGACGTTCACGACGCGACGACGCCATGCGAGATAGAACAGCACGACCGTAATCAGCACCGTCAGGATCATCGAGGTGGTGTTGAGGCCTTCGATACCGCCAATATCAGGCAGGAAGCCGGTGCTGATGATCTGGAAATCGGTCGGGAACGGACCGATATTCTTGCCGCCGAGCACGAACAGCGTCAGACCGCGGAACACCAGCATGCCCGCCAGCGTCACGATGAACGAGGGAATGCGGTGATAGGCGATCCAGTAACCCTGAGCCGCACCGATGATGCCGCCGATCACGAGACAAATCAGCGCCGCCAGGAACGGGTTCATGCCCCATTGCACGGTCAATATGGCCGCGATCGCGCCGACGAAGGCAACGATGGAGCCGACCGAAAGGTCGATATGCCCGGCCACGATGACCAGCAGCATGCCAAGCGCCATGATGACGATGAACGAGTTCTGCAGGATGAGGTTGGTGAGGTTCACAGGGCGGAACAGAATGCCGCCGGTGTAGAACTGGAAGAAAACCATGATGGCGACGAGCGCGATCAGCATGCCGTATTCGCGGATGTTGGCGCGAATATAGGTTCCGACCGAGATGACGTTGCTTTCTTCGTTTGTGGTGTTTGCCGATCTCATGAGTTCTTCTCCCCTGAGCGCATGATAGCGCGCATGATGCTTTCCTGGCTCGCCTCTCCCTTCGGCAATTCAGCGACGATGCGGCCTTCGTTCATGACGTAGATGCGGTCGCAATTGCCGAG
>JAEXMK010000242.1 GCA_023444445.1 Pseudomonadota bacterium
AGATCGCCCAGCCCGCCGCCGCCGACCGCGCCGACCATGGCCGAATAACCGATGAGGCTGACCAGCGTGAGCGTGAGCGCCAGCGTGATGCCGGGCTTGGCTTCAGCCAGCAGAACCTTGGTGACGATTTGCAGCGGCGTCGCACCCATGGCGCGGGCGGCCTCTATCAGGCCCTTGTCAACCTCGCGGATCGCCGCTTCCACCAGCCTTGCGATGAAGGGCACGGTCGCAACCGTCAGCGGCACGATGGCGGCATTGGTGCCGATCGACGTGCCGGCCACCAGACGGGTGAAGGGAATGATCGCCACGACAAGAATGATGAAGGGAGTGGAACGAGCCGCATTCACAATGAGGCCGAGGATGCGATTGGTCATTGGCGCTGGAAACAGTTCGCCCTTGCCGCTGGTGGCAAGGAAAACGCCCATCGGCACGCCGATGATGGAGCCAACGATGCCGGCAACGGCAACCATGTGCAGGGTTTGCAGCAGGCCCTTCAGCAGAAGGTTGAAGATCATATCAGGCGACATAACCGAGCACCTCCGTGTGAAGACCGGTCTCAGTGTAAAAGCAGGTGGCGCGGGCGGTGATTTCCGCCGAGGCCGGATAGGAGACGACCAGCGAACCGAAGGGTTGGCCGGAAATTTCCTCTATGGTGCCGGCGAGGATGTTCACATCAGGGCCGATTTCGGCAACGAGGCGGGCCGTCAGCGGCTGGAAGGCCGTTTCGCCGAAGAACACCAGACGCACCAGAACACGGTCGCCTTGCGTGGCCTCAGGCTTCAGCCCTGAGGTAACCCAGTGCGGCAGCTTCACGCCGACAGACGACGACAGCAGACTGCGGGTGGTCTCGTGTTTCGGGGCGGTGAAGATGTCGAAAGTCGTGCCTTCCTCGACAATCAGGCCCCTGTCGATGACGGCCACCTGCGAGGCGATGGTCTTTACCACTTCCATCTCGTGGGTGATGAGCAGGACGGTCAGGCCAAGCTCGGCGTTGATGCGCTTCAGCAGCTCTAGAATGGATTGCGTCGTTTCCGGGTCGAGCGCGGAGGTCGCCTCGTCGGAAAGGAGCAACTTCGGCTGCGTGGCGAGCGCGCGGGCAATGCCGACACGTTGCTTCTGGCCGCCGGAAAGTTCCGCCGGATAACGTCTCGCCTTGTCGGAAAGGCCGACGAGATCGAGCAGCGGCGCAACCCGGGTCTCGATCTCCTTTTTACCCAGGCCGGCGATTTCGAGCGGCAGGGCCACGTTATCGAAAGCGGTGCGCGAGGACAGGAGATTGAAATGCTGAAAGATCATGCCGACGGATCGGCGCAGCGTGCGCAGGCTCTTTTCATCAAGCGCCGCAACATCGACGCCATCAACGACCACGCGGCCGGTCGAGGGTTTTTCAAGGCCGTTGGCGAGGCGGATGAGCGTCGACTTGCCCGCACCCGAGCGGCCGATGATGCCGGTGATGGAGCCTTTCGGCACGATATAATCGATACCGGCAAGGGCCGCGAAGCCCGGCTTGCCGTCTGTGCCGCCAAAGGTCTTGGTCACGCCTTCAAACGCGACCATCGGCTCTTGTGCTGCCCCTTCAGGGACTGCCTGTTCTTTTCGCGCGGGCGAGGCCGCACTGGATGGAAAACTCATTGTGAACTCTGGGAATGCGTGACGGATCGGGTCTCAAAAAATCCTGTTGCGGTGCTGAACCGCTCTCTTCATGCGGCCTTGTGGCACATTCGATGACAGCTGATTTTCCGGGTCATTTCGTCAGGCTTTCACTCAGAAATGCCGGGGATCGGCAATTCGATGGCGCATACTTGCCCGCACGCGCCACCTTTTAACAGGGATGATTTTTCAATTATCTGAAAAGAGAGGAAAAATCTACCGCAAAGCCGCCAAGGCGGCCCTGCGGCAGTCTGGAGCGCTTTTGCGTTCTTCGAATCGCAAAAACGCTCCAGCTCTTTGTGTGCCGCATTTCCGGACGGAAAACCGGATTCTACTTTTCCTGGAAATGCTTTAGCTTTCGCGATTGGGAGAAATCAGACGCGGCTGACAAATTCTTCAACGGGACGGCGGACCTTCTTAAGGTTTACCAGCCAGTCGCCTTCCGGCTGACGATAGCCGAGCGGCAGGATGGTAACCGAGCGCAGGCCCTTCTCACGAAGGCCGAGGATTTCATCGAGCTTGGCGGGATCGAAACCTTCCATCGGGGTGGAATCCACGCCCTCAAAGGCGGCCTGCGCCACGGCCATGCCGAAGCCGATATAGGCCTGACGGGCGGCGTGTTCGAAATTCACTTTTTCATCGCGCTGCGGATAGGTGGACAACAGCATCTGGCGATAAGCTTCCCAACCTTCATTCTTGATGCCGCGTTCCTCGTTGACCAGATCGAACATATGGTTGATCCGCTCTTCTGTGTAATTATCCCACGCCGCAAACACTAGGAGATGCGAACCTTCGGTGACCTGCGCCTGGTTCCAGGCGATCTCGCGGATCTTGGCGCGCACTTCCGGATCGGTGACGACGATGACTTCAAAGGGCTGAAGACCGCTGGAGGTGGGCGCCAGCCGCGCCGCCTCGACAATCCGTTCGACCTTGTCTTCGGACACAGCCTTGGAAGGATCCATTTTCTTGGTGGCGTAACGCCAGTTGAGTTTTTCGATAAGCATGTTCGTTTTCCCTGGGAGGATCAGCCCGCCCTGCCCCTTGACGGCAGAATGGGCGCTACGCTTCGTAGCCCGTCTCACATAGGAGGCGGGACGGCGGGCGCAAGCAGGCACCGTGGGGTAACCGATAAAAAAGTTTGTAAAACTGATAATAAGGGGAGAGAACTTTATTGCGGCGGGCGCTGACACGTCGCCTGCTACCGGATGCGGCGCGTAAAGTTCATGCAGGGCCGCCCCCCAACCCTCATTCCTGTGCTCGTCACAGGAATCCAGCCGACACGCGTCTGCGTGGCGGAAAGACTCTTTTCAGCCCAAGGACTTGGGCTGATTGGATCCCTGTGAGGAGGACAGGGATGAGGGAGGTGACCGTTACGGCCTCACCACCCCATGGTTCCCCTTCGGAAAGTCCGAAGCCAGCGCGCTGTACCATTTGCCGCTGTTCTTCAGCGTGCGAACCTGCGTATCATAATCCACATGCACCAGGCCGAAGCGCATGCGATAACCTTCGGCCCATTCGAAATTATCCATCAGGCTCCAGGCGAAATAACCGCGCATCGGGTAACCGTCGCGGATGAGATCGGCGACGATACCGAGGTGTTCGGCATAATAATCGAGACGCGGCTGGTCATTCACCTCACCGTTTTCGACGCCCATATTGTAGCAGGCGCCGTTTTCGGTGATGTAGCACTCTGGCAGATCGTAACGCTCGTAGAGCGTCTCAACCAACGACTTCAGCGCCGGAGCGTAAACCTCCCAGCCGATATCGGTCTTCACGTCGCTGACCGCCGGTGCGGGCGTGGTCGCGGGGAATTCCGCGCCCGATGTTGCGTCGTCGGCAACGCGCATTGGCGTGTAGTAATTCAGGCCCCACCAGTCGAGCTTCTGGCTGATGATGCCGAGGTCTTCCGCCTCCACGACGGGCATGCGATCACCCAGCGATTCCATCATCTCCGCGGGATATTCGCCCTTGAAGACCGGGTCGAAAAACGCGCCATTGTGGAACTGGAAGGCCCGCTCGGCGGCCTTCAGATCGGCTTCGCTATCGGAAGCGGGAATGACGGAATGCGCGTTCAGCACCAGCCCCACCGGCACTTTCGGCGCGACATGGCGGGAGGCTTCCACGCCAAAACCATGGGCGAGGTTCATGTGGTGCATGGCGGCAAGCGCGGCTTCCATGTTGCGCTCACCCGGCGCGTGGATGCCATAGAGATGGCTGAGCCAGACGGCGCACCAGGGCTCGTTGAAGGTCGCCACTGCATCCAGCCGGTCGCCGAGGCGGGCCATGACGGTCTTGGCGTAACGCTGGAAGGCGTGCGCCGTGGATCGCGAGGCCCAGCCGCCATCCCCCATCAGGGTCAGCGGCAGATCCCAGTGGTAAAGCGTCGCATAGGTCTTGATGCCGCGCGCCCTGCAGCCGTCAACGAGGCGGTCGTAGAAATCCAGACCCTTCTCATTGATCGGCCCGAAACCATCGGGAATGATGCGCGGCCAGGCGATCGAGAAACGATAGGCCTCCACCCCCATCTCCTTGATGAGATCGAGGTCTTCCTCCCAGCGATTGTAATGATCGCAGGCGATATCGCCATTGTGACGCCCGAAGACATGGCCCGGCATATTGCAGAAGGCATCCCAGATGGAGGGCTTGCGACCGTCCGCCTTGGTGGAACCTTCGATCTGGAACGAGGCAGTCGCGACGCCGAACAGGAAGTCGCCGGGGAAACGGGCTGCAAGCGTTTTGGGATCGGTCATCGGAGAGGCCCTTGTCGTCCATCGGGTGTGAAAAGATCAGCAGCGGTTTAGACCATGTCGCTTGCGAGGTACAGTCGGGCTCGGCAGAATCTACAACGTTTCAGGATGCGCAGTTAACAAGTCCAAAGCGCTTTGCATGCGCAAACGTCGCCGCGGCGCTTGGCCGGCGGCGTGGAAGGCAGGCCCGGTGAATGCGGGTGGAATGGGAAGTGGTGGAAGTATTTGCATGCACCGGGCCGCATTATAGAGACCATGATCATGGCCTCTCACTTACATCCTTTTCACGACATCTATCCGATCAGCCCTTCCCGCCTCTGGCCGTGCGGGACGCCTCTCCGAAACACGGTCTGCCAGAACCATGCTTGTCGATGCCGGCAGCCGGTTCGCAAAAGGCGCCGCGCGTATCGCCCTTCCGTTCCGGTTGCGGGAGGAATGATGCAGCCAAAGAGGGTGATGTGAATGGAAGAGGACGGATTTTTTCGGAAGTGACTGAAAAGGAAGGAGGGGTGGCGCGAAGTTTTCCGCATCTTTTTGGAGCGGAACGGAGAGCAAGCCCCCTCATCCGGCCCTTCGGGCCACCTTCTCCCCTGCGGGGGAGAAGAAATGTGCCGAGCCCCCGCGTTTGGCGAGGAGCGTGACGCTCGTTCTCCTCCCCGCCGGGGAGAAGTGCCGGAGCGCAGCGAGGCGATGAGGGGACAACGTTGCCGTCACCCCCTCCAACCCGTCAAACGTAACGATTGACTACGTTTTCGAGATATTCCTGACGACCGGACTTCGGTTGAGGATTGATATCCTCGCGCTCGACCAATGCCGCAATCTCGTCGAGCTTCAGCTCGCCGCGCAGCATCTTCTGGGCTTCCGGCGAATCCCACTTGGAATAACGCTCCTTGAGCGGCTTCGACAATGCGCCGTCCTCGATCATCTTCGCCGCCGCCTTCAGGCCACGGGCGCAGCAATCCATGCCGCCAATATGGCCGATCAGCAGATCCTGCGGATCGAGCGACTGGCGACGCAGCTTGGAATCGAAGTTGGTGCCGCCATTCTTGAAACCGCCGCCGGCGAGAACATGGTAATAGGCCAGCGCCATTTCCGGCACGTTGTTGGGGAACTGGTCGGTATCCCAGCCGGACTGGTAATCGTTGCGGTTCATATCGATGGAGCCGAAGATGCCGAAGGCGTTAGCCATGGCAAGCTCATGCTCGAAAGAATGGCCGGCGAGGATCGCATGGCCCTGCTCGATATTGACCTTCACTTCCTTGTCGAGACCGTTCTTCTGCAGGAAGGCATAGACGGTGGCGACGTCGTAGTCGTACTGGTGCTTGGTCGGCTCCTGCGGCTTCGGCTCGATCAGGATCGTGCCTTCAAAACCGATCTTGTATTTGTATTCCACCACCAGATTGAGGAAGCGGCCAAGCTGGTCGAGCTCGCGCGACAGATCGGTGTTGAGCAGCGTTTCGTAACCTTCTCGGCCGCCCCACAGAACGTAGTTCGCGCCGCCGAGCTTCTTGGTGGCGTCCATGCAGGTCTTCACCGTTGCGGCGGAGAAGGCGAAGACGTCAGGATCCGGATTGGTCGCGGCACCGGACATGAAGCGGCGGTTGGAGAAGAGGTTGGCCGTGCCCCACAGGAGCTTCACGCCGGTATCGGCCTGCTTCTGCGCAAAATAATCGACGATCTCGTTGAGGTTCTTCGTGTTTTCGGCGAAGTTCTTGCCTTCCGGCCGTACGTCGGCATCATGGAAGCAGTAGAACGGCGAACCGAGCAGCGAGAAGAATTCGAACGCCACGTCGGCCTTCAGTTTCGCGGCCTGCATGCTGTCTTCGAACCACGGACGCTCGAACGTCTGACCACCGAAGGGGTCACCGCCCGGCCAGGTGAAGGTGTGCCAATAGGCCACTGCAAAACGCAGATGATCTTCCATGCGCTTGCCGGCGACGATTTCATCGGGGTTGTAGTGGCGGAAGGCCAGCGGATTGGTGCTGTCGGGGCCTTCATATTTGATCTTGGCTATATCGCCGAAGAAGCCTGTGCTCATTGGGTGGTTCCTCCTGTGGTGGGTTACGTTGAAATGATGGAGGGTGTGGTTATCCCCCTCTGTCCTGCCGGACATCTCCCCCACAAGGAGGGAGATCGGCAAGACGCGAT
>JAEXMK010000254.1 GCA_023444445.1 Pseudomonadota bacterium
ATGTCGGCCACCTCACCCAGATCATGATGCTGCATTGGATGCAGAAGACCGGCCACCAGCCGATCTCGCTGATGGGCGGCGGCACCGGCATGGTCGGCGATCCCTCCTTCTAGGAAGAAGCCCGCAAGCTGATGACGATCGACATGATCGAGGACAACATCACCTCGCTCAAGCATGTCTTCGCCAACTACCTCGATTACGATCGCGCCGAGAACCCGGCGTTGATGATCAACAATGCCGACTGGCTGCGTGGTCTGAATTACCTCGAATTCCTGCGCGATGTCGGCCGCCACTTCTCGGTCAACCGCATGCTGTCCTTCGACAGCGTGAAGACGCGCCTCGACCGCGAGCAGTCGCTGTCATTCCTCGAATTCAACTACATGATCCTGCAGGCCTACGACTTCGTGGAGCTGAACCAGCGGACAGGATGCCGCCTGCAGATGGGCGGCTCTGACCAGTGGGGCAACATCATCAACGGCATCGACCTTGGTCACCGCATGGGGACACCGCAGCTTTACGCGCTGACCTCGCCGCTTCTGACCACCTCTTCGGGTGCCAAGATGGGCAAGTCAGCCTCGGGCGCCGTGTGGCTGAACAAGGACCTGCTGCCGGTCTATGATTTCTGGCAATATTGGCGCAACACGGAAGATGCTGACGTCGTGCGCTTCGCCAAGCTGTTCACAACCCTGCCGATGGATGAAATCGCTCGCATTGCGGCGCTCGGCGGATCGGAAATAAACGAGGCGAAGAAGATCCTCGCAACGGAAGTAACGGCGATCCTGCATGGCCGCGCCGCTGCGGAAGAAGCTGCGGAAACGGCGCGCAAGACCTTCGAGGAAGGCGCGCTCGCCGAAAACCTGCCTTCTATCGAGGTTCCTGTATCCGAACTCGAAGCCGGCGTCGGCGTGCTCTCCCTCATCGTCCGTGCCGGCCTTGCCGGTTCGAATGGCGAAGCTCGCCGCCACGTTCAGGGCGGTGCGGTGAAGATCAACGATCAGGGCATTTCCGACGAGCGTCAGATGATCGGCACCAATGAGGTGACCGGCGACGGCGTTATCAAGCTATCGGTGGGCAAGAAGAAGCACGTTCTGGTTCGCCCGGCGTAAAAGCTGCGCAAAACGTCTGATGAAGGGCCGCGAAAGCGGCCCTTTTTATTGAAACTCGAAAATCTGCCGGAAGACACCCGGCGCAATCAGCGACAGCGGGTTGATCGTCAGCTTCGGCTGGTCCGTCTGGCCGGAAAGCTTGAAGGTGATGCCGAGCAGGCCGCGGTCGCGGCCGTTGCCGAGGAAGATGCCGATGAAGGGCAACTCGCCGAACAGCCGGTTCAGCCCGTAGGCGGGCATGAAGGTGCCGGTCATGTCCATGCGGCCATTCTGATCCTTCAGCAGCCCCTGGAATGTTGCGCCGATCTGTTCACCGCGCACAACCCCGTTTTCCACCGCGATCGAACCGTTAACGTAAACAACGCGGGCAAAACCCCGCTGGAATTTTTCCGAGCTGACATCGATGTTGCGGCGCACCGCATTGTTAAGGCTCCTGCCGTCCTCTCCCGTTGGCGTGGCGACGATGTCCTGCAATTTGGCTTCGTTAAGGACCGCAAAATTGCGCAGGTCGAGCGAACCGCTCCAGTCGCTTCCATTGGACGTGGTCAGTGACAGGTTCAGAAGACCACCGCGGATGCGGCTGTAGATATTGGCAAAACGGGCGAGCGAGCCGGCGTCGCTGCTGGTCAATGTCACAGTGCCCGCCGATCCGCGATTGGTGGTCTGCGCCACCACCGCCTGACCATTGCCGGTGACGCCGCGCACGTCGATCGAGCGGACATTGCCATCACGCACGCTGACATCGGCATTGACGTTGGCAAGCACCTCGTCGTTGAAACCGTAAACCTTGTCGAACTGCGCCTTCACGGAAAGCGTGGGCTGCGAGCGGGATGTGCCGTCGCCACCATTCGAGGAATTGCGCAGCTTCGAGATGAAGGGCCGCAGATCGGCCGATTTCCCCGATGCGTTGACGATATAGCCGTTCTTCGACGCAGCGACCGAAACGGCATAATTATCGGCTGGCGAAAGTTTCACGCGGCTGAGATCGGCGGAAATCAGACCGTTTTTGCTGAAGACAATGTCGCCGGCGGCACCGAAGCCATCCCCATCGAGGGAGAAGTCGCTGATCGTCGTGCGCCCGTCCGCCGCTTGCATGGTGAAGGCGGCGCTGGCGGGAATGCCGATGCCCTTGCTCCAGCCAAGCCCCGGCAGGATGATCGATGCCTTGGTGAGATCGAGCTTGATGTCCTGGCTCTTGGGGTCGGCGCCGTTGATTTCGATCGCCGTCGTACCGCCGAGGACGGTGGAGAGTTCAGGTGCGAGCTTGGCGACCTGCGTCTCGTTCAAGGTGGCTTTCAGGGACAGGGTGGGAGCGATATTGCTGTTCTTGCGCACCGGCTCCGTCATCACGATATCCATCGGCACATCATCCACCCGGCCCTTGCCCTCCAGTTTAAGCTGCTGGTCGTTCAGCGACATGAAACCATCCAGCGCGGTCACCCTGTGGCCGGCGAAGGGTTTGGTCAGCGCCAGGTTCTTCAGGTCGAGATCGGCCGTCCACACCGGCGGCGGCGGGTTCTGGCTGGAAAGCATGCCAACGGTCAGTTTCGCATTGGCATTGACGTCGCCGGTGAAATCCTCTGGCTTGAACTGGGTATCCTTGAGCGCATTGATGGGTTTGAGCGTCGCAAGCTCCGCTACGGCATCGGCCGAGCCCGAAACATTCAGGTCGAGATTGCCAAGCAGCGGCTTCTCATACACATCTGAAATGAGAAAGCGGCTGTTCTCCAGCGAAAGCGTGCGGTTGGACGGAAAATAGGATGTGCCCTCCTTGATATCGACGGTCATCTTGCCGCCGACGAGGTCGAAATGCGCATCGACATCGCGCAGCGGCGGAATGTCGCCTGTCGTGTTGAGGCGCGTCTCGTCAATGTCGAAGCGGATCTGCAACTCGCTTTCGCCGAGCACCAGCGGGCAGCCGGGGCCGCACATACGCCCCTGCGGAATGAAGATCGCGATTGACCCATTGGTGATGGTACCGCCGTAAAGATTGGAGACCACCCAGTCGCGTGGCTTGTGCGCCATCCAGAACGGCCAGAGCTGTTTGACGGCCGTCGCCTCCATCTTCGGAAGCTGGCCGCCAAAGCTGATTTCCGGCGAACCCTCGCCAAACCGGATTTTCAGCGACCCCGCCATGTCTCCGAGCGGGCCGCTGACGTAAAGCGAGGGAACGTCGAGCTGCTTCGTGGCCGTCGTAAAATGGCCGTCCGCTTTCAGGTTGAAAGAAACGGGTGCTTCGCCCGAGGCTTCGGAGGAAGCGACGCCATTGTCTACCCTCAGTGAAAGGCCGAAGCCCTCTTCCGTATCGCTGATTTCACCGTTGACGGGAATAATCGTCCGCCCGAGTTCCACCCGCGAATTGTCGATGACCAGGCTGTTTTTTGCAAAATCATAACGCGCATGCACCGTGCCGGTCGTGAACGGCTGGGACTCGCCGCCAATCATCAGCGTTCCATTGCCAAGGCCGAGCGAAACGTCCAGCCGCGGCTCCTGCGCCGCCGTGGCCCGCCGGGCGACTATATTCACGCCGGTCTTGACGTTCAGGCCTTCATGGAGGTTTCCGTCGGGATCGAATTTTTCGAGGAATGGGCCAATATCGAAACCGTCGATGCGGGCATCAAAACCACCAATCACACCGCCCGCGCCGGAGGTCCTCAGCGACACGCTGGCGATTTCCCCGTTAAACAGGGTTTCTCCATCGAGCGAATATCCGCCCTGCTGATCCGGCGTCAGCGACAGTTCCCGCACTTCGATGGTGCGCGGCTTGCCCTGTTCACCGGGCGGCAGGTGCACCGAAACGCTGGAAATATCGATTTCTTCCGTGCCGCTGCTCAAAAAAGCCTGGGCAAGCTTGTCAAGTTGCCCGAAGGCCGCCTGCAATTGCTGCGGCACGGCCTCAAGCTTGATGCTGGCGAGATCGAAACCGTTGCCCTTTGGCAAAAGCGCCGTGTCTAGTTCCATGCCGTCTGCTTCGAGGCTCTGCACCGATACGTGGCCGGCCAGAAGCGCAAGAGGATCGAGCGCCATGCCGATCGCCCGTGCCCGGCTCAGATGCTGGCCGGAGTCCTTCTCGATGATATCCACGTCCTCGGCCACCAGCGCCAGCCGCAGCCCGGTGGAAAAGCGGATCGCCGAGGAGCCGATCCGCGCGCTGTAATGGGGTCCAAGCGCCTTTTCCAGCGCCTGTTGCGCCTGGCTCGAAAGCGTCTTGTCGATGGAGCCGGTCTCGACCGACAGGATGATGCCGCCGATGGACAGGAAGGCCAGCACGAAAAGGGCCGCAAAAATCTTGCAGAAAGCGCGCATCATGGAGCGCGGCGGCGGGCAATGCACGATGATCGGGTCTTCGGCCTGAGCCGAAGGAAGCTCATGCAGCGCGACCATATCGCGCTTGCCGAACGTAACCTTTTCACCCCTTATTTCAGCCATACGCCCGTGTTTGCCTCTAAGTAGCTTTTGTTTCGCCGCAACACTGGACGACGCGCGGTTTCGCTATATATCGAATGTGGCGACTTTCCCTCAACATCCCGGCGAAAGAAAGGTAGAATATGACAGACTTGACGATTGGCAGCCCCGCCCCCGATTTCACCTTGCCCCGTAACGGTGAAGGAACGGTGACATTGTCGAAATTGCAAGGCAAGGCGGTCATCCTCTATTTCTACCCGAAGGACGATACATCGGGCTGCACCGCCGAAGCGATCGACTTCAGCGCGCTCGGCGGAGAATTCGAGGCCGCCAATGCCGTCGTCATCGGAATTTCGCCCGACAGCGTCAAAAGCCACGACAAATTTGCGGCAAAACATTCCCTTTCCGTCATGCTCGCCTCCGACGAGGAGAGGAAGGTTCTGGAAGCCTACGGCGTCTGGAAGGAAAAAAGCATGTATGGGAAAAAATACATGGGTGTTGAACGCACCACCTTCCTCATCGGGCGGGATGGCACGATCGCCGAAATCTGGAACAAGGTGAAGGTTGCCGGTCACGCCCAGGCCGTTCTCGAGGCCGCAAAAAAGCTTTGAGGACCCTCCAGCCGTGATGCTTCCGGCCAAAATCATGTCCCTGCGCGGCGGCGCCACGGAAGCGATCTCCAGTGCCGATCTCGACCGAAAGACCGAACTCGCGCAGGAAACGGCAACTCGCTGGTTCGAGCGCCGGCTGTCATTGCGCTCCCCGCTCGATCCGCCCCTGCCCGAGCGACCGGGCAGGCCTGCGAAGCCGGAACTCGTCCCGCCGACCGCGGTGGAACGCCGTTCGCTTCACAGCGTCAAGGGTCGCATCGCCCTCCTGCACGCCATCGCCCATATCGAACTCAACGCCGTCGATCTCGCGCTCGATATCGTCGCCCGTTATGCCAGCGAGCCGGTGCCCCATTCCTTTTTCGATGGTTGGATGCAGGTCGCCTTCGAGGAAGCGAAACATTTCCGGCTGGTTCGGGACCGGCTGCGAAGCCTCGGGGCGGATTACGGTGACCTGCCCGCCCATGACGGGCTTTGGCAGGCCGCGCATTCCACCCGCAACGATCTGACCGCGCGGCTTACGGTCGTGCCGCTCATCCTGGAGGCGCGTGGGCTTGATGTCACTCCCTCCCTGCAGGCCAAGATGCGCGAGACCGGCGATCTGGAAAGCGCTGCGGTACTCGACGTGATCTATAATGACGAAAAAGGCCACGTCGCCATCGGCGCCAAATGGTTCCGTTTCCTCTGCGCGCGCGAAAAGAAAGATCCTGCCGCGACCTTCAGGCAGCTGGTCCGCGCCAATTTCCGCGGCCCGCTGAAACCGCCTTTCAACGACCTCGCCCGCGCCGAAGCCGGCCTGACGCCGTCCTTTTACCGCTCGCTCACATCCGTAAGCCAATAGCCGACAATACCGAAACGCCTCTCCGGCAAAACTTCGTTAACCTTAACGAATTATGATTTCGCTTAAGAAATCGGCCAGTCCGGAGAGAGATTGTGACTGATACGGCAGAAAACCGGGTATTCGGCAAAAAGCGTGAACCGCACGTGCTCATCCTCGCGCGCGGCGAAAGCGTGCGGCACATGACCATCCGGCCGTGGATGGCAGCGCTTGCCGGCTGCACGATCGGGCTGTTTTCGCTCGGCTATCTCGGCGCCACCAGCTATCTCATTTTGCGCGACGACCTAATCGGCGCGACCATGGCGCGCCAGACCCGCATGCAGAACGACTATGAAGACCGCATTGCGGCCTTGCGAGCCCAGGTGGACCGCGTCACCTCCCGGCAATTGCTCGATCAGCAGGTCGTTGAAAAGAAAGTGGAAAAGCTGCTGGAACAGCAGGCCGCGCTGACCTCCCGCCACGGCCGCATGAGCGAGCTTCTCGAAAGGGCTGAAAACTCCGGCATTGCGGCAGAAGCTCCGGCTGCGCCCTCCTCCCTCTCGAACGCTATGGCCCCGGAAAAACGCGCCGACCTGTCCGGCGGCCTTTCCGCCATTGAAAAACTGATGACGTCGAAAAAGCAGGCGCCGGAAAAAGCCGCAGCGACCGACAGACGGGCCGCCTATATGCCTGAAGCCGGCGAAACAGCTTCCGACCGGGCAGACCGGGTTTTCTCCAAGGTCACGCTGTCGCTGAAGGATATAGAACGCCAGCAGATATCGCGCATTGCCAGGCTGACCAGCGACGCCGAGGACAAGGCAAGCGCGATGCAGGAGATCATCCGGCAGGCGGGCCTGAAGATCGAAGAAAACGGCACCGACGATGTTGGCGGTCCCTATGCCGCGCCCTTGGGCGGTGAGACCGATCCGTTCAACCTGTCGCTCACCAGTCTCGACAATGCGCTGAACCGGCTTGATGTCGTCAAGGAAACCGCAACCGCCCTGCCCTTCGGCAACCCCGCCCCCGGGCGGGCGATCACCAGTCGATTCGGCAACCGCATGGATCCGTTTCTGGGACGTCCCGCCTTGCATACCGGCATCGATTTTCGTGCTGAAACAGGCGCAGACGTTAAATCCACCGGCGCCGGCAGGGTGACGGTGGCGGAAAACTCCGGCGGTTACGGCAATATGGTCGAGATCGATCACGGCCAGGGCGTCTCCACCCGATTCGGCCATCTCTCCGCCATCCTCGTGCGGGCTGGCGACCGGGTGGAAGCCGGCGACATCATCGGGCGCGCCGGCAGCACCGGGCGCTCCACCGGCCCGCATGTGCATTACGAAGTGCGGCGCAACGATACGCCTGTCGATCCCATGCGGTTCCTGATCGCCGGGGCGGAGCTGAAAACCTATCTGAAATAGCAGGCCGACTTTAACGCTTCTTTTGCTCTTTTAACGATAAATCGCACAAATTCACGACCAAGGCTCAAAAGCCCCGCCCGGAGCATCACGTTTCGCGGGCTTTCCCCGTTGTTTCCTTGACTTTCCGGCAATTTGGGCCTATCCCCGCGCCAAGTCTTTGCAAGTGCCGTCGCGGCACGCAGGTGTTCTTACCGAACCAGAACGGAAAAAGTTCTTCCTTTGACAACATTCTCTGATCTTGGCCTGAGCCAAAAAGTTCTTTCCGCTATTGCAGATGCCGGCTACACCACGCCGACACCCATTCAGGCTGGCGCCATTCCGCCGGCGCTGGAAAAGCGTGATATCTGCGGTATCGCACAGACCGGCACGGGCAAAACCGCGTCTTTCGTTCTGCCGATGCTGACGCTGCTCGAAAAGGGCCGCGCGCGCGCCAGAATGCCACGCACGCTCATCCTCGAGCCGACCCGCGAGCTTGCGGCGCAGGTGGCCGAAAACTTTGAGAAATACGGCAAGAATCACAAGCTGAACGTTGCCCTGCTCATCGGCGGCGTGTCCTTCGAAGAGCAGGATCGCAAGCTTGAGCGTGGTGCGGATGTCCTCATCTGCACCCCCGGCCGTCTTCTGGACCATTGCGAACGCGGCAAGCTGCTGATGACCGGCGTAGAAATCCTCGTCATCGACGAAGCCGACCGCATGCTCGACATGGGCTTCATCCCGGATATCGAGCGTATCGCCAAGATGATTCCCTTCACCCGGCAGACGCTGTTCTTCTCGGCCACCATGCCGCCGGAAATCCAGAAGCTTGCTGACCGGTTCCTGCAGAACCCGACGCGTATCGAGGTTGCAAAGCCCTCCTCGACCGCAAAGACGGTAACGCAGCGTATCGTCGCCGCGCATAATAAGGACTACGAAAAGCGCGCCGTGCTGCGCGATCTGGTCCGTGCCGAAGAAGCCGAACTCAAGAACGCCATCATCTTCTGCAACCGCAAGAAGGATGTGGCTGATCTGTTCCGGTCGCTTGATCGTCACGGCTTCTCCGTCGGCGCACTGCATGGCGACATGGATCAGCGCTCGCGCACGACGATGTTGCAGAACTTTCGGGATGGAAACCTGACGCTGCTGGTCGCTTCCGACGTTGCCGCACGCGGACTTGATATCCCTGATGTCAGCCACGTCTTCAACTTCGATGTTCCCATTCATGCCGAAGACTATGTTCACCGTATTGGCCGCACCGGTCGCGCGGGCCGTTCGGGCAAGGCCTTCACCATCGTCACCAAGAGCGACGCGAAATATCTCGACGCAATCGAAAAGCTGATTGCCGAAAAGATCGAATGGCTGAACGGCGATCTCTCTACCCTTCCCGCGCCAATGGAGAGCTTCGAAAGCAATTCCGGTCGCCGTGGCAATAAGGAACGTGGCGGCAGAGGCCGTGACAGGAACCGTCGCGATGCTCCCGTATCGCCGGTCGAGAACATCAATCAGGATGCACAATCCGCAGTGGATACCGACATCGCTGCTCACGGAGACGACAGGGTGAAAGCAGAACGCAGACCGGAAAAGACCCCGCGCAATTCCGAGCGCAACAGCCGCAACCCGCTGCATGCCAATGACGACAACCGCGAGCGTCGCCGCCACTATCGCGACCACGACGATGGCCCGACCCCCGTAGGATTCGGCGACGACATTCCCGCCTTCATGCTGATCGTGGCCAACGCCAAGGCCTGACCAGCGCATGGACAACATGACATCGACCATCAAGCCCGGCCTCGATTTTCCTGGCGTTGGTGTTGGCCTTGTCATATTGCGCGAAGGCCACCTGCTTTTGTGCCGGCGCCTGAAAGCGCCGGAAGCCGGATACTGGAACATTCCAGGCGGCAAGGTGGATCACCTCGAGACGTGCCTCGCCGCTGCGCGGCGGGAGGCCGAAGAGGAAACCGGCCTTCAGATCGGCACCGTCGAATTTCTCTGCCACAGCGAATTTATCAATCCGGAAGACCGTCACCATTGGGTCTCGCTGATCTTCGTCACCCGCGATGTGCAGGGTGAACCAACACTCACCGAACCGGACAAGCTTTCCGCCATCTGCTGGTTTGATCCGGATAAACTGCCCGAGCCCCTCTCCGCCTTTGCAAAAGACGCCCTGGCCGCGCTGAAACGACACCAAACGGGAAACTGAGCCGACCCGCCCTCGCGCGGCGACTGCAGACAAACTGCGTTTTCAGACAACCGCGTGGGTTATCCGCCGAAGTGAAAATCACTCTCTCCGCGCTATATCTTTTCTATAAAAACAGGAATGAAAGAACGCCTTCGCGCAAGGCTCTTCAAATTCAATTTTAAATTGCCTAAATTATCTATACGTAAAAAACCGCCCCGGTTTCCCGAAGCGGTTTATACGTGATGAAAAAAATAGAATATAGAAAGTAATATAGTTGGCAGTGCTTATATTCGGAACACTTCCGAGGCCTAATGCAGCCAATTTCAGTCGTCCCCTGAAACAAGCGCATCTAAGCTAATCATTTACTTTAGGTCAAGTAAATCTTCTCGCAAATGCGAAAAAACCGCGGGGAGAAACCTGTCCACGAGGTCAAACTTTACATATTTCGAATATATATCAGCAAGTTATGGAATTGGGAATAAATTGTGCATTTTTATGAGCTGCACTCTAAGAGGCATATCGAATAATGCACATGTTCCAAATTGCATCTCTACTCCATGAACATAATAGTTTTATAACGCGGCCGCGGCATAATTCGGCGCTGAACATTTATAGGTGCTGAAACCAAATTCTCAAACGCCCGGCGGGCATTTAACGACAGCAATCAATTTTTATCCATGACCAGCGAACGCAATCGAAAATTGCACTCCTTGAAAGTCGGTCCATCCGGCACCCTAAATCGCAGGATTGCCATAGCTGAGCAGTATTTCCGGCGGAGAGCCAAGCTCGCCCAATGTGAAATTCGTCGCGGTAAAAAGGTCCCTCAATCAATGCAGTTAGAGCATCGAGACAATGAATCGGGTGCAAAAAATCGCCATCCACCACATAAAAATCGATACAATCAAAACCAGCAGCAGCGGCCTGTTGCTGAAGTATATTAAGATGCCACCAATAATATCCTCCATATTTTCCATACCTGCAGCAGCCCCCATTGGCGCGGGAAAGTCCGATCAGCGTTGCCTTTCTTCGCGCGGCTTTATTTCGGGAGAAATCACCACCATCGCCATCAATAGAAGCGCGAATAATAAGATAAATGGGCACAAAACGAGCATCGCAACGCCCCTGCCAATCGAACTGAGCGCCTTACGGAGCAACCCTTCCCTTTCAATCCGCATCGTGGCTGCCTTTTCGAGGATCTACACATTCAGATGTTGTCTTCATCTCCGCACAATCGAATCGCTTGAAGATTGCTGGGGAGTTATCAAGCGCCACCCCGCGATATTTGGGTCTAGGCGGGCGCACGAAGCACACACCCTATCTTGCTGATGCCTTTAACACAGTGCTAAATAACTCATTAAAACAAGGGCGTCCTGGCAGAAGCCCTTCCATTGGTAATATGCGAACACAGAGAGGATTAAATCACAATTGGATTTTTGTAAACTCCATTTGTGATTTAATTTAAAAGAATTTGGCTAGGAAAGAAGTCGAGCCCAAGACAGACCTAGGAAGACGCCTCCGAGCTGTGAGGGCTGCGTTCGATATCGATGACCGGGACGTCTTCGCTAGCCGGCTGGTAATAAGCAAAAGCGGTCTAGCACACTATGAACGGGGTGAACGCGTGCCCGACGCCGAGCTGCTTTCCGCGTATCACCGGGAGTTCGGCGTGAACATATCCTGGCTCGTCACGGGACAAGGGGATATGTTCGAAGGTGGGCAGTCAACCAGCAGGGATTGCGCCTCACATCAGCTTCTCATCGACCTGATCAATCCGCTCGGACGGCTGATAAATAAGGTTTATCGTGACCACGAAGTCAGGATAACCGACGATCAGCGCTTCTCTGAGCTGACCAGATGGCACAACAATTTAACCAGTCGCGCCGGCGCTTCGTTCGGATGGAACGATCTTATGTCCCTCTTGCCATGGGTGGAGCAGACCCTTGGGGAAGAGTTGCGATCGAAACGAGCAGGCGCTGAAACCAACCAAAGATCGGCAAGCTGATACCTGATAAACAAGCCCGGCACATAAGCAATGTGGTGGTTTCGCGTGAATGTCTGTGAAGCGCACGTATTTTTCCTTTGGAAAACCGGTTGTTGCCGATAAACATCAAACCGGGACAACAGGATTTCTATCGCGTCATGCTTTCACTTCGCCTGCTAACGATCATCGCCGGTTTTGCATTCGCAGGCTCAGCGAGCGCGGCATCGATTGGCATTGTTGCTCCCCAGAACGGCCCTTACGAGCTTTTGGGACAGCAGGTGCGGCAGGGTGCAAAGGCGGCAGCTGCCAAGCTTGGGCTCGATGTCGTCGAAATCCACGAGAGCTGCGAAGACGGCAGCGGCGGTGCGATTGCCGATGGCCTGGTGGCCGCCAAGGTCAGTGCCGCGATCGGCTTTTTATGCACGGAAACGCTTCAGGGCGTTCTGCCACCACTCAAGGCGGCCGCCATTCCCGCGATCACGCTTTCCAGCCGCGCTCCAATTCTCATGGAAGATGCCCTGAAATACGGCTGGCCGCTTTTCCGCCTCTCCCCGTCCGACAGAGCCGAATCTGACAGGATTTCCGAAATCATCCTGCGCGACTGGAAGGGCCATTCCATCGGGCTGGTGGACGACGGCACGATCTATAGCCGCGAGCTTGTCGACCGGATCCGCTCGTTGCTGGAGGAAAACGGCCTCAAACCCACCTTGGCCGACACGATGCGCCCCAACCAGGAACAGCAGGTGGCGCTGGTGCGCCGGCTGGCGAAAACCGGCATTTCCCATGTCTTCGTCGGCGCGGAACGCAACGACGTAGCCATCATCGCCAGAGATGCGGCATCCGAAAACCTTGCTTTGACCATCATGGGCGGCGACGCCATGAATGCGGCGAACAACCCCGTTCCCCTCACCGCCAATGTCTTGGCCGTCACGCGCCCGGCCTATGATACCCTGCCATCGGCCCAGGCCGCCACGGGAGAGCTGCGTGCCGCGGGCATCGAACCCGAGGGTTACGTCCTGCCGGCCTACGCCGCAACGGAACTGACCGCCGCTCTCGCGGAGACCGTGCAGGCACAATCAAAACCGGCGCCGGAGATATTGGCCGGCGGCACCGTCTTCAAAACCGTCATCGGCGACCTCGGCTTCACCCGGTCCCACGACCTTTCCGATAACCCCTATCGCCTGCAGCGCTGGAACGGCCAGCGCTTTGAGTTGACGGACAGGGCAGAGAAATAACAGGCCGCACGTCTTCGGCAGAAATTCGATGAAACGTATCTGAAAACGACGGACAACCGCGCGTCAGGCCGTTTCAAAGCCGAATGCTTGGTGTTAAAGGCAGCTTACGCAACGCGTCGAGAGGAGTTTGCCCCATGTCCCTGCCCATCCGCATAGCCCCGTCCATTCTGGCTGCTAATTTCGCCAAGCTGGGACAGGAAGTCGCCGATGTCACGGAAGCAGGCGCGGACTGGATCCATCTCGACGTGATGGACGGCCATTTCGTGCCGAACATCTCCTTCGGCCCTGACGTCATCAAGGCGCTTCGGTCGCACAGCAACGCCTTCTTCGATTGCCATTTGATGATCGCCCCGGTCGATCCCTATCTTGAGGCCTTCGCCAAGGCCGGCTGCGACAGCATCACCGTGCATGCGGAAGCCGGACCGCACCTTCACCGCTCTCTGCAAAGCATTCGCGGACTTGGACTGAAAGCAGGCGTCACGCTCAATCCGGCAACGCCACTTTCCGTGATCGAAAACGTGCTCGATGATGTCGACCTCGTGCTGATCATGAGCGTCAATCCCGGCTTCGGCGGCCAGAAATTCATTCCCGCCATGCTCGACAAAATCCGCGCGGCAAAGTCGATGATCGGTGATCGGCCGATCGAGCTGGAAGTGGATGGCGGCGTAACGGCGCAGACCGCAGGTGACATCATTGCCGCCGGCGCCAATGCATTGGTCGCCGGTTCGGCGGTCTTCAAGGGCGATGGCGTTGAAGATTATCGCAAGACCGTCGCCCTGCTGCGCTCGGCAGCGGAGGCCGGAAGAACGTAACGCACCACCGCGGAATGCGCCAAACAAGGCATCGGGGGATTGTCATGGAAAGCGGCATGCAGGATTTCCGTGACAAGGCTCTGCCAGCATTCTTCATGCTGCTCGGCGCGCTTGGCTGGGGCGTCTGTTCGGCCGCATCCGCCGCCGCTGGTCTCTATCTCCGCAACAGGCTGGAAACCGATCACGCCACCGATATCGTCACGCTTTTCTTCGTGGGCGGTTTTTTCGGCTGGCTGCTGGCGCTGGCTGCATTGCGCCTTCTCCCCGCCTCCGCATCCCGGCCCCTGCGTTTTGCGGCGGCCTGTCTCGCCATCGCATTCTTCACGCTCGCCGTTGCGGCAGCTTTGTTCGCATTCGAATACCGCATCTTTTATGCGCAATGGCACGCACCGGCCTTTTCACGCATCTGGTTCTTCCAGCAGCTCTTCACCTCGCTTGGCGCGGTGTATCAATTCGCAATTCTCGGTCTCGGACTGTATTTTCCCTTTGCTGCTCTTCCGCTCCTGCCCGCCGGCGCAATCCTCTGCCGGCGTGCGCGGTAAGCGACATAGCCATGCAGCTTGATAGATTGAGATTAGCGGAACACTTTGCTAAACGGGCAGCAAATTTCCTCCACTAAGAAAGTCATTGCCATGATCCCTCGTTACTCCCGGCCGGAAATGGTCGCCATCTGGTCGCCGGAAACAAAATTCCGCATCTGGTTCGAGATCGAGGCATATGCCTGTGACGCGCTGGCCGAGCTCGGCGTCATCCCGAAGTCAGCAGCCCAGACCATCTGGGAAAAGGGCGGCAGCGCCACGTTTGACGTCGCCCGCATCGATGAGATCGAGGCCGTGACCAAGCACGACGTCATCGCCTTCCTCACCCATCTCGCCGAATTCGTCGGCCCCGACAGCCGTTTCGTGCATCAGGGCATGACCTCTTCCGACGTTCTCGACACCACGCTCAACATCCAGCTCGTGCGCGCCGCCGATCTGCTGCTCTCCGACATGGACCGGGTGCTCGCGGCTCTCAAGACCCGCGCCTTCGAACACAAGAACACGGTGCGCATCGGCCGCAGCCACGGCATCCATGCCGAGCCGACGACGATGGGCCTCACCTTCGCCCGCTTCTACGCGGAGATGCACCGCAACCGTGAGCGCCTCGTTAATGCCCGTGCGGAAATCGCCACCGGCGCTATCTCCGGCGCCGTCGGCACCTTCGCCAATATCGACCCGCGCGTCGAGGAACATGTCTGCGCAAAGCTCGGCCTCATCCCCGAGCCGGTCTCCACGCAGGTCATCCCGCGCGACCGTCACGCCATGTTCTTCGCCGTGCTCGGCGTCATCGCCTCGTCGATCGAAAACGTCGCCATCGAAATCCGCCACATGCAGCGCACCGAGGTTCTGGAAGCGGAAGAGTTCTTCTCTCCCGGCCAGAAGGGCTCGTCCGCCATGCCGCACAAGCGCAACCCGGTTCTCACCGAAAACCTGACCGGCCTTGCTCGTCTGGTGCGCATGTCGGTCGTACCGGCCATGGAAAACGTTGCCCTCTGGCATGAACGCGATATCAGCCACTCCTCGGTCGAGCGCGCCATCGGCCCGGACACGACCGTCACCCTCGATTTCGCGCTGAACCGACTGGCCGGCGTTATCGAAAAGCTGGTGATCTACCCCGACAACATGTTGAAGAACATGAACAAGTTCCGTGGCCTCGTGCATTCGCAGCGCGTTCTCCTGGCACTGACGCAGGCTGGTGTCTCGCGCGAAGACGCTTACCGTCTGGTCCAGCGCAATGCCATGAAGGTCTGGGAACAGGGCGCCGACTTCCTTGAAGAACTGCTGGGTGACGAGGAAGTACGCGCCGCTCTTCCGGAAGAGACCATCCGCGAGAAATTCGACCTTGGATACCACACCAAGCATGTCGACACGATCTTCGCCCGCGTCTTCGGCAAGGCATAAAGCAGGGTCTCCAAAGTTAATGCCGTCGCGGTCTTGATCGCGACGGCATCAAAGCACAGATATGGGCGCATGAAAGTTTCAGAAGTAGATATCCTCATCGTACCCGGTTACACCAATTCCGGCCCTGACCACTGGCAGACCCGCTGGGAGCGCAAGTTATCCACCGCGCGCCGGGTCGAGCAGGCGGAGTGGACCAAGCCCGTGAAGGAAGACTGGGTGGCGCGGCTGGTAGAAGAGGTGAACGCCGCCACCAAGCCCGTCGTGCTGGTTGCCCATTCGCTCGGCGTGCCGACCGTGATCCATGCTTTGCCTGAGATCGCCCATAAGGTCGTAGGCGCGGTTTTTGTTGCGCCGCCCGATGTCGCCAATCCGGATATCCGGCCGAAACATCTGATGACCTTCGGGCCTTATCCGCGCGATCCGCTGCCATTTCCGACAATCACCATCGCCAGCCGCAACGATCCCTTCGGCACTTACGAACATGCCGATGACATTGCCGCCGCCTGGGGTTCGCTACTGATCGATGCCGGCATGTCCGGCCATATCAATGCCGAGTCCGGTCATGGCCCATGGCCGGAGGGCGGCATGGTTTTCGCCCAGTTCCTAAGCCGACTGAAGAAGCCCGAGACCTGACAAGGACGGCAGGGCGAGACTCGTTCCAACGCTTGCCCGTCGCAGTGGTCGGTTTCCAGGCGATTTCCGGCCGGCCAACCTTCCGGCCCGACACAAGAATTGAAGGGAAGATATGCCAGCCGCATTGTAGAATGCACTCTTTTCCTTTATGGGACCGCTCAAAGACAGAAACGTAACGCCACCAGAATCGGCGTCAACCAAGAGACCTGCCATTATGAACCGTCGCCGCCGTATTTACGAAGGCAAGG
>JAEXMK010000004.1 GCA_023444445.1 Pseudomonadota bacterium
AACTCACCCCTCACGAGTTCCAGCCCGCGCGTGGTGATGCGGTAGGGCTTGCCACCGGAGGAGGCGATGGCTCTCTTGCTTTTCAGCTTGCGGAAGGTGAGGAGATCAAGGCCGCTGAAAATCCATCCTTCGCGCGTGAAGAGCGAAAGTTTTTCAATTTTGCGGGCGTCGTCTCGAACGAGTTCAATTCTGCCGCCCTGGGCGAGCAGGTGAAGAATGCGCTGTTCCGCGCGGGAAATGTCCATTGTTTGAAGTCCGGTCGGCGTCTTCTAGACGCGTGAAAGCAAACCCGGGTGCCGTTAGGGCATCCGGCTCGGTTTCATCTGGCCCGGCGCGCAAGAAACTTGCGGGCAGGGCCTTTACCAGGACTCCGATTGAGCGAACATAAAAACTCCGTTCTTGCTTCTTTTGGATAGCGGGCAAGTCCAGCAGGGTCAAGTCGGTGGCTAGCCCGGCAAAAGCACGCTGGCCGAATCACACTCGCAATGGTTTAATTTTCATGGCCAAGGAGGGCGCGGTTTGATCGTCATTCGCAATGCGCTTGAGCGGGAAGCGGAAGTCCTTGCGGCCATCGGCATCAGGGCGTGGCGGCAGGCAACCGCGGCTCTCGGCGTCACACCTACTCTTTACGACAATGCGGCCAGCGCCTTTTCCAATTTCACCCGCTCATCGTGGCTTGCCATCCGCGTCGCGGAACTGGGCGGCTCGGTTGCGGGTTGGGCCGCGCGGGAGCATTTTGACGAGGCTATTTCCGACTTCTGGATTGATCCCGATTTTCAACGCAGGGGCGTCGGCAGCCATCTGCTCGCAGATATGGAAAGACTGATAGAGGACAAGGGTTTCGAGGCTATCCGGCTTGAGACACACGCTCAGAACGAACCGGCGGTCGCCTTTTTCCGACACCACGGCTATAGCGTGCGCTGGCTCTCCGTTTCTTATGCGCCGAAGCTAGACCGCGAGGTGCAATCGGTGGGTCTGCAAAAACAGTTGGCCGAGATCGAGAGCGGGCTTTACGGACCAAGGTTCTGAGAGAGCGTTTTCAGCGCGCCCGCCAACCGCGCCGGCCAGGCCGGCATGATCGCAAGCGATGTTATAAGGCCCGCCTGCAATATCACGATCGATAGGAGGATACTGCGGAATGGCTCCTTGCGCGTTTTGTGACGCAGCAGTCGCTGTGCCGAGATAGCGCCCGCGCTGCCACCCAGAAGAGCCAGCAGGAGCAGCGTGCTTTCCCGTATACGCCATCCGCCACGTCTCGCGGCTTCCTTGTCCCACCAATAGACAAGGAAAACGAAGAGATTAAAGCCGATATAGGCGATCAGGCACAGGGTCATCATTTCCATAGCGTGATTTGAACCCAGCAAGCGTAAAAAACGAGTATCCGGCACTCTCGAAAATCGTAGGCCGGGCGTGACGGGGCGCAAGATGTCTTGCGCCCGCGCTCCATTTGTTCTACCCACCAAGGCCAAAGAACCCGTATATCGTGAGCTTCAGATGACCCTTGTAGACGTGCGCACCCCCGACCCGAAACGCTTCATTCCCGGCGCTACTGGCGATTGGGAAATCGTGATCGGCATGGAGGTCCACGCGCAGGTTCTCTCCAATTCCAAGCTGTTCTCCGGCGCCTCCACCACCTTCGGCAACGCGCCGAATTCCAACGTGTCGCTGGTCGACGCCGCCATGCCCGGCATGCTGCCCGTTATCAACGAGGAATGCGTGAAGCAGGCGGTGCGTACCGGTCTCGGCCTCAAGGCCAAGATCAACAACCGCTCGATCTTCGACCGCAAGAACTACTTCTATCCGGATTTGCCGCAGGGCTACCAGATTTCGCAGTTCAAGGATCCGATCGTCGGTGAGGGCACCATCACCATTTCGCTTGGTCCCGACCGTCAGGGCAATTTCGAGGATATCGAAATCGGCATCGAGCGCCTGCATCTGGAGCAGGATGCCGGCAAGTCCATGCACGACCAGCACCCGACCATGTCCTTCGTGGACCTGAACCGTTCGGGCGTGGCGCTGATGGAAATCGTCTCCAAGCCCGACATGCGCTCGTCGGATGAGGCGAAGGCCTATCTCACCAAGCTGCGCTCCATCGTGCGTTACCTCGGCACTTGCGACGGCAACATGGACGAAGGCTCCATGCGCGCCGACGTCAACGTCTCCGTCCGTCGTCCGGGCGAAGGCTTCGGCACGCGCTGCGAAATCAAGAACGTCAACTCCATCCGCTTCGTCGGTCAGGCCATCGAATATGAAGCGCGTCGCCAGGTCGCCATTCTGGAAGATGGCGGCGTCATCGATCAAGAAACCCGCCTGTTCGATCCCGGCAAGGGCGAAACGCGTTCCATGCGCTCCAAGGAAGATGCGCATGATTATCGCTATTTCCCCGACCCGGACCTGCTGCCGCTCGAATTTGACGATGCCTTCGTGGAAGCGCTGAAGGTCGATCTGCCGGAACTGCCTGATGACAAAAAGGCCCGTTTCGTCGCCGATCTCGGCCTGTCGGTCTATGACGCCTCGATCCTCGTTTCGGAAAAGGCGATTGCCGATTATTACGAAGCCGTCGCGGCCGGACGCGATCCGAAGGCTGCCGCGAACTGGGTCATCAACGACCTACTCGGCGCGCTGAACAAGTCTGGCAAGGACATCGAGACGACGCCGGTGTCGCCCGAACAGCTCGGCGGCATCATCGATCTCATCAAGGCCGAGACAATCTCCGGCAAGATCGCTAAGGACCTTTTTGAGATCGTCTGGAACGAGGGCGGCAATCCGGCCGAGATCGTTGAAGCCCGCGGCATGAAGCAGGTGACCGATACCGGCGCCATCGAAAAGGCCGTCGACGAGATCATCGCCGCCAACCCGGATCAGGTCGAGAAAGTGAAGGCAAAGCCGACGCTTGCCGGCTGGTTCGTCGGTCAGGTCATGAAAGCGACGGGCGGCAAGGCCAACCCGCAGGCGGTGCAGGCGCTGGTCAAGGCGAAGCTCGGTATCGAGGAAGAGTAAGCGGACGCTGCCTCGTACTCACGGGCATCGAGGCAGAAAGCTCTCATCCGTCGTCCTCGGGCTTGTCCCGAGGATCTAACGACCCACAGGGTCCAACGTGCTCAGATCCTCGGACAGACCCGAGGATGACGTCGGGTACGAGGGACTGACATCACTTCTGCCGGGATCAACGCCCGGCATTTCTGTTTCAAGACGGAGCCAGATCATGTTTTTCATCCGCACAGCCAGCCTGCGTGACATCGAGCCGGTCCGGGCGCTGCTCGCGACGACATGGCACGCCACCTATGACGCGATCTACGGCGCGGATAAGGTCAACGAGCTGATCGCAGCCTGGCATTCGCCGCAGGCCATGAAAGACCGCGTCGAGAAGAAGGGTGGCGAGTTCCTTGTTGCCGATGACGGCAAGCGGATCGGCGGCATGGCTTACGGCTCCATGTCGACCAAGATGGCGAAGACGGCGCTGCTCCACCAGCTGTATGTCGCGCCCGATCTTCAGCGGCAGGGCGTTGGCCGTGATCTGTTCGCGGAGCTTGAAACCTGCTTCCCGGATGCGGAAATCATGCGGCTTGAGGTCGAGCCCAAAAATACTGTCGCAATCAACTTCTATGAAGGCGTCGGATTTGTCGAGGTGGACCGAATCGAGCGCATGGCGGGTATCGAGGGGCTGCCCGGCATCGTGATGGAAAAGAGCCTGACTCGATGAATGCGACCCTGGAACATCTGATAATTCGAACGGCCCGTGAAGACGATCTACCGGCACTCGCCGCCATTTTTGCGGCTGACGAGGTCGGCGGCCACGGCGATACGGCGGACGAATCGGCGCGGCCCGATTATCTTGCCGCCTTCCGGGCAATCGAGGCGTCGCCGAGCGAAACGCTTTACGTCGCCGAACTGGATGGCGAGGTGGTCGGCACCTTTCAGACGGCGATCCTCACCAAGCTCGTTGGGCGAGGGGCGAAGTCGATGGTGATCGAGGCGGTGCAGACACGCGCCGATATGCGCGGTCGCGGCATCGGCGCGGTGATGATCAACTATTGTCTTGATGAAGCCCGCCGTCAGGGCCTGAAAGCCGCGCAGCTCACCTCCAACATGGCGCGGCTCGATGCGCATCGCTTCTACGAGCGGCTGGGTTTCGAAAAGCGGCATCTGGGCTTCAGGATGACGCTGAAATAGCGCGGATATATCTCGAAATGCTGGACAATTGCCGTGAGGGGCGGCATAAGCATGTCTTGTGCCGCGCACGGAAAATCGCTGCGGCGCATTCAAGCCCGAGGAACGTAGAATGAAGACTCTCCTGACGCAAATCTTCACCTGGTGGAATGGCCAGACGATCGGAACGCGGTTTCACACCTGGCGTTTCGGCAAGAAGGTAGGACAGGACGAGTTCGGCAACACCTATTACGAAGGCGGCACTACCTCCTGGGGCATGCCGCGCCGCTGGGTAATCTATAATGGTTACGCCGAAGCCTCGGCCATTCCTCCCGGCTGGCACGGCTGGATGCATTACCGCACCGACGTTCCGCCGAGCCAGGAAAGCTACGCAGCACGCGACTGGCAGAAGCCGCACCATCCGAACCTCACCGGTTCGTCGAAGGCCTATCGCCCTCAAGGGTCGCTGGCCGTTGCCGGCGAGCGCCCGCGCGTGACGGGCGACTACGACGCCTGGACGCCCGGCAACTAAGCTCTCGTGATGCGCGGTGTTGTGCAAAACATCGCGCTTGCTTCCGCTCTCACCGGTTTTTGCCACATTCCGCCCTTAGGCGTTGATCCGGTCGGCGGTTCGACACAGGCAAATATTTGGAGACATATCGTATGAGGAAATTCACGCGGGATCGTTCTTTGCGTGCGCTGACAGTTTCGCTGTTTGCAGCGGTCTCTGCTGTTCTCCTCGTATCGCCCGTCTCCGCCGCCCGTCTGGAAAACCGCGTCGCGGTGTTTTCCGGCATCGACAAGATCACCGGTCGCATCACGTCCTTCGATGTCTATATCGATGAGACGGTGCAGTTCGGCGCGCTTCAGGTGACGCCGAAAGTCTGTTATTCCCGTGACCAGACGGAAACCCAGAAGATCGACGCTTTTGTCGAGGTTGATGAGATCACCCTCGACCGCAAGATCAAGCGGATTTTCACGGGCTGGATGTTCGCTGATAGTCCCGGCCTCAATGCCGTGGAGCACCCGATCTACGACGTGTGGCTGACGGGCTGCAAGCAGGATTCGGACGTTCCCGCTCCCTCAACGGCAAGCAAATAACCTAACGTCAAGTTTTTAGAATCGCAGGCTTGGCCGGTTGACGGCTAGGTCTAGCATTTTCGCATATTCCAGCTTCGGCACGTCGATTGCACCGAATGTCTTAAGATGCTCGGTCGTGAACTGCGTGTCCAGCAGCACGAAACCACCAGCTCTTAATCTTTCCACCAGATGCACGAGACATATCTTGGAGGCATTGGTGCGGCGGGAAAACATGCTCTCGCCGAAGAAGGCAGCCCCCAGCGAGACACCGTAAAGCCCGCCGACCAGCTCATCGCCTTCCCAGGCCTCGACACTGTGGGCGTGGCCGATTTCGTGAAGCTCGGTATAGAGACGGCGAATGGTTGCGTTGATCCAGGTGCTGGGTCGGTCCGGGGCTTCGGCAGCACATCCCGCCATAACCGCTTCGAAAGCAGTGTCGAAGCGAATCTCGAATGGCTTCTTGCGCATCGCTTTGGCGAGGCTTTTGGAAACGTGAAAATCATTTAGGGGAATAATGCCGCGGATTTCCGGCTCGACCCAGAACAGCTCGGGATCATCGGCAGAGTCGGCCATGGGAAACAGGCCGGCGGCGTAGGCGCGCAGCAGAATGTCGACCGTTATGTCGTTATTTCTGCCGCGCCGCCCAGCCATATCGTCTTAGTGAGACGCGTCACCGGCCAGGTATTTCTCCAGCCAGTGAATATCGTAATCGCCCTTCAGGATATCCTCGTTCTGAAGGAGATCCTGGAAAAGCGGAAGCGTGGTCTTGATGCCGTCGACGACGAATTCATCCAGCGCCCGACGCAGGCGGCGAATGCACTCGTCACGGTCGCGGCCGTGAACGATCAGCTTGCCGATCATGCTGTCATAGTAGGGGGGGATCTTGTAGCCCTGATAGGCGCCCGAATCGACGCGCACACCAAGGCCGCCCGGCGTGTGGAAATAGGTCAGCGTGCCCGGCGAGGGAACGAAGGTGCGCGGGTCTTCGGCATTGATACGGCATTCAATGGCGTGGCCATGGAATTCGATATCCGCCTGCGTTACCGACAGGCCCTGGCCAGAAGCGACCCTGATCTGTTCCTGCACGAGGTCCATGCCGGTGATGGCTTCCGTAACCGGATGCTCCACCTGCAGGCGGGTGTTCATTTCGATGAAATAGAACTCGCCGTTTTCATAAAGGAACTCGATGGTGCCAGCGCCGCGATATTTCAGCTTGCGCATGGCGCTCGCGCAAATCTCGCCGATCTTCATGCGCTGCTCGACGGTCAGAGCCGGCGAATTGGCTTCTTCCAACACCTTCTGGTGACGGCGCTGCAGGGAGCAATCGCGCTCTCCGAGGTGAATGGCGTTGCCTTCACCGTCGCCGAACACCTGCACCTCGATATGGCGTGGCTTGCCGAGGTACTTTTCCATATAGACGGCGTCGTTGCCGAAGGCTGCTGCCGCTTCCGAACGGGCTGTCGCGACGGCCTCTTCCAGATCGGCCTCGGTCTTCGCCACCTTCATGCCGCGACCGCCGCCGCCCGCCGTCGCCTTGATGAGAACAGGGAAGCCGATCGTGCGGGCGATTTCGAGCGCGTTTTCAGGCTTCACTTCGCCATCGGAGCCGGGAACCACGGGAATACCGAGTTCCTGCGCCGTCTGCTTGGCGGTGATCTTGTCGCCCATGATGCGGATATGTTCGGCGGTCGGTCCGATGAAGGTAATGCCATGCGCGTCGAGAATATCGGCGAACTTTGCATTTTCCGACAGGAAGCCGTAACCGGGGTGAACAGCGTCCGCACCTGTTATTTCGCAGGCCGCAACGATCTGATGGATGTTGAGGTAGCTGTCACGCGAAGGCGGCGGGCCGATGCAGACGCTCTCGTCGGCAAGGCGCACATGCATGGCATCCGCGTCGGCCGTGGAGTGTACGGCTACCGTCGGAATGCCAAGCTCTTTCGCGGCGCGCAGGACGCGCAGCGCAATCTCGCCGCGATTGGCTATGAGGATCTTCGAAACCATGCTGAACCGCCTTTATTCGATGACCACGAGGGCTTCGCCATACTCCACGGGCTGAGCGTCGTTGACGATGATTTCCACGACCTTGCCGGACTTCGGGGCCGGGATCTGGTTCATGGTCTTCATGGCTTCGACGATGAGAATGGTCTGGCCTTCCTTCACAGTCGCGCCCACTTCGATGAAGGGACGTGCGCCGGGGGCGGGTGAGAGATAGACCGTGCCAACCATGGGCGAAGACACCGTGTTGGCCGGGTTGCGGGCCGGTGCTGCGGCGGCGGCTGGCGCAGCAGGAGCCGCGACTGCTGGTGCGGCAGGGGTTGCTGCTGGAGCGGGTGCGTAAGCGGGCGGTGCTGCGGCATAAACCGTGGCTGGGGGAGCGGCGCGGGAAACGCGGATGCGCAGGTCGTCCTGCTCCACTTCGATTTCCGAAAGGTCGGTATCGTTGAGGATATTCGCGAGTTCGCGGATCAGTTCCTTGTCGATACCCTGTTTCTTTTCAGACATGACAAACCCTATTCTTTGTTTCTTTTTATGCCGTGATGTTTTTCAGCGCATGAAGCGCCATGACGTATCCATATGGTCCAAAACCGCAGATCATGCCCTTGGCTGCGGGCGAGACCATCGATTTGTGACGGAATTCTTCCCGTGCATGGATATTGGAGATGTGCACTTCCACGACCGGAGTCGAAATTGCGCGAATGGCGTCGTGCAGGGCGATGGAGGTATGGCTGTAAGCACCGGGATTGATGACGACACCCGCCGCCCGCTCGCCCGCCTCGTGCAGCCAATCCACAAGCACGCCCTCGTGGTTGGATTGCCGAAACTCCACCGAAAAACCGAGTTCGGCGCCGGCGTGTACACAATCGTTTTCTATGTCTTTCAGCGTTTTGCCACCGTAAATACCCGGTTCCCGTTTTCCCAGCATGTTGAGATTGGGGCCGTTGATGACGATGATGATGTTGCTCATTCGCGTTTCCATAAGAAAATCAGCGACACCTATAGACTGCGCAGCCTTCAAGGAAAAGCCCCTGCAAGCCCTAAAGCGCAGGGGCACCCCCTTATCTCACAGGCAATAAAGCCCTTTCGTGAGAATCACGAGCAGGTGGCTTTACCGCAGCTGCGCATGTTGGCGATTTTTTCCTTCAGCGGGTCGGCGCCAACGGCACCGAAAACCGCCTCGTTGCCGACGATATAGGAAGGCGTTCCGGTGATGCCGAGGCTGTTTGCCAGCTTGTAGGTTTCCTGCACCTGCGCATCATTGGGGTTTTCCGCCATCGACTTGCGGATATCGGCTTCCTTGAGGCCAAGCGAGGTCGCGACTTCCATGGCGCTGTCCTCATTGGCCCGCCCACGGCCGCCGAGCAGGGTGCGCTGGAATTCGGCATATTTGGCAGGCGCCAAAAGCTTTACGGCGTTGGAGACGCGGTGCGCGGCAACCGATTCCGGCCCAAGGATCGGAAACTCCTTGAGGACGACGCGCACCTTCTTGTCGCCCTTCAGGATATTGTCCATGTCGCCCATGGCGCGTTTGCAATAACCACAATTATAGTCGAAAAATTCGACCAGCGTGACGTCGCCATCGGGATTGCCGAGCGCCATGTCATATTTCGATTCGAAGATGGCCTTCTTGTTGTCGGCAACCGCTTCCGCCGCCTTGGCGTTGCGCGACGCATATTGCTTGCGTTCAAGCGCGTCCTGAACCTCCAGCATGATTTCAGGATTCTCGATCAGATACTGCTTGATGAACTCGCCCATTTCCTTCTTCTGCTGCTCATCGAGCGCATGGGCGGACAGGGAGGCGAATACCGTCGAAAGGGCCGTCACGCTGGCAAGAAGGGTGGAACGGAGAAAATGCGCCATATCGGTCCTCATTCTGTGCGGCCGAAGCCTCTTGGAATCTCATGAAGGCAATTACCTTACTTTAAGCCAAATGCCATACGGCAAAAATACTTGTCCGCATTATGGTCTCACGATTGTGAAGATTGTGATTCTGCTGCAAGTCTGCCAAATACGGTTCAGGAAAGAGCATGCCCTTGATAACGATCTCGAAGCGGAGCGCCGTCGAACCCTTTCACGCCATGGATATTCTGGCGGAAGCGAACAGGCGCAGGCAGGCGGGACGCCCCGTCATTTCCATGGCGGTCGGTCAGCCTTCCCACCCCGCACCGAAAGCCTCGCTGGCAGCGGCGCAAGAGGCGCTGAAACATGGGCGTATCGGTTACACCGATGCGCTCGGCCTGCGCGAACTGCGTGAGGCAATCGCCGGCCATTACCGTCTACGCCATCAGGTCGCCATCGATCCGGCCCGCATTGCGGTGACGACAGGTTCGTCCGCCGCTTTCAATCTTGCCTTCCTCAGCCTTTTCGATGCTGGCGACTACGTCGCCATCGCAAGGCCCGGTTACCCCGCTTATCGCAATATTCTGAAGGCGCTCGGCCTCAACGTTGTGGAAGTGCCGGTGACGGCCGAAACCGGTTATACGCTGACGCCGGCAAGCCTGGAACGCGCGGAAACGAAAGCAGGCTGCAAGCTGAAGGGCGTGCTTTTGGCAAGCCCCGCCAATCCAACCGGCACGGTTACCGGCCGCGAAGCGCTGAAGCGGCTGGCGACCTATTGCGAAAGCCGTGACATGGCCTTCATTTCCGACGAGATTTATCACGGCTTGACCTTCGTCGGGGAGGAGACAAGTGCGCTCGAAATCACCGGTAGCGCCGTGATCATCAATTCCTTCTCCAAATATTATTGCATGACCGGCTGGCGCATCGGCTGGATGGTGTTGCCGGAAAATCTCGTCCGTCCGGTCGAGTGCCTGGCCCAGAGCCTTTATATCTCACCACCGGAACTCTCACAGTTTGCCGCGGCCGCAGCCTTTTCGGCAGCGGAAGAGCTCGATGTTTATAGAGAGAGTTATCGCACCAACCGCGATTTCCTGATGGCGCGCCTGCCGGAAATCGGCCTGCCGCTGGCGTCGCCCATGGATGGCGCGTTTTATGCCTATGTCGATACCAGCCGCTTTTCCAATGACAGCATGGATTTTGCCAAGCGCATGCTGGCGGAAATCGATGTGGCGGCGACACCGGGCATGGATTTCGATCCCGAAGAAGGCCACAGGGCGCTGCGCATTTCCTATGCGGGTTCGGTATCTGACATTGCCGAGGCGGTGGGACGTATCGCCGGCTGGCTGAAATAAGTCCGCGACGCCCGCTTCCTCACACCATCAGGCGGGCGCGCAGCCGAAGGTGCTGACAAAAGCTTTTTCGCCTTTTGCCGTAAAGGTCAGCACGCGACCGTTTCCGCGGCGTAGCCAGTCGCGCTGCTGCATGGCATCAAGCAGCGATGCGCCGAGCCCGCCGCCGAGGTGATGGCGGCGCTCGCTCCAGTCCAGGCAATGCAGGCACACTGGCCGGCGTGCCTTTTCGAGTGGCGAAAGATCGATGCCGAAGCTGGAGAAAAAGTCACGCCCATCATCCGTGAGGGCAGGGTCATCACCTGAGGTCACCAATCCTCTGGCGGTAATGGCCGCAAGCAGCGCGACGCCGCTTTCCCCGGCGAGGTGGTCGTAGCAGATGCGCGCTTCTCGCAGTGCCTTGTCCTTCGGTCCGGTGCGTACACGGATCGCGCCTGTGCGCTGCGCAAGCCCCATCAAGGCTTCCAGCACCTGCGCCACATCTTCGTCAGAGAGACGGAAATAGCGATGACGCCCCTGTTTTTCGGCCTTTAGCAATTGCGCCTCTGAAAGCTTGGAAAGGTGTCCGCTGGCGGTTTGCAGGGTCACGCCGGCGGCTTCCGCAAGCTCGCTTGCCGTCAGCGCGCGTCCATCCATCAGCGCCGTCAAGATGTTGGCGCGGGCAGGGTCGCCGATCAGGGCGGCGACATTGGCGATAAGAGGTCCGTCTTTCATAGTTCGATGGTAGCCGAAGCATTGAGGCGAGGCAATGGCTTAAACAGGAGAGGCAGAACATGAGGAGAAAGACGATGTTGACCTGTTTCATTCGCTACGAGATCGACCCCTTCAAAGTCGATGCCTTCGATCGATATGCCCGCAACTGGGGTGAGGCGATCCCGCGCTGCGGTGCGGATCTCATTGGATATTACGCGCCGAAAGAGGGATCGAGCACGATCGCCTATGGCGTCTACGACATTGAAAATCTTGCCGCTTACGAAGCCTACAGGGCGCGACTTGCCGCCGACCCGGCAGGGCGGGAAAACTATGAATTCGCCCGCCGTGAACAGTTTATCCGCCGTGAGGACCGGCTGTTCCTGCGCCTTGCCTCTTCTGCGCGGACCGGCGGCGGGCAATGATCGCCGTCATCTTCGAGGTCTGGCCGGCTGAGGGCGAAAAACAACATTATCTCGACATAGCCGCTGGCCTGCGGGCCGAACTCGAAACCATCGATGGTTTTTTGTCTGTCGAGAGGTTTCAGAGCATCAGCAATCCGGAGAAGATGCTTTCCCTGTCATTCTTCCGGGACGAGGAGGCGGTGAAAGCCTGGCGCAACACCGTGCCACATCGCGCAGCACAAGCCCGGGGCCGTGGCGGTGTCTTTTCAGACTATAGGTTGCGTATTGCACATGTGACCCGCGATTATGGCTTACAGGAACGGCAGGAAGCGCCAGCCGACAGCCGGATCGCCCATCCGGTAAAGGGGAACAGCCTGGGCTGAGATTTCCAGCATCAGTTTTTCTGTATGCCGGTGCAAGGCTTTCTGGTTCGAATTTGCCTCTCAAACCCGTTATAGATGGGACAATGGGGTGCAGGGCAACCCGTCGGATTGGACAAGGAGAAGGCAATGTCGGCAGAAAAAGTGGCAATTGTAACGGCAGGCGGCAGCGGCATGGGGGCAGCCGTGGCGAAACGCCTGGCGGCGGACGGTTACAGGCTCGCAATACTGTCTTCCTCCGGCAAGGGAGAAGCGCTTGCGAAGGAGCTGGGCGGTATCGGCGTGACCGGCTCCAACCAGTCCAATGACGATCTCCAGCGGCTGACGGATCAGGCGCTTGAGACATTCGGCCGCATCGACGTGCTGGTGAACAGCGCGGGGCATGGCCCACGCGCCTCCATTCTCGATATTACCGACGAACAATGGCATACCGGCCTCGATGTCTACCTGATGAACGTCATTCGCCCGACGCGGATCATTGCGCCTATCATGGTGAGGCAGAAGGCCGGTGCGATCGTCAACATCTCGACGGCCTGGGCTTTCGAACCGAGCAGCATGTTCCCGACCTCGGCGGTGTTTCGCGCTGGCCTTGCCTCCTATACCAAGATTTTCGCCGATACCTATGCGGCCGACAATGTGCGCATGAACAATGTCCTGCCCGGCTGGATCGACAGCCTGCCGGCGACGGAAGAACGTCGTGACAGCGTACCGATGCAGCGCTACGGCAAAAGTGAGGAGATCGCTGCCACCGTGGCATTTCTCGCGTCTGAAGGGGCAGGGTATATTACCGGGCAGAATATCCGGGTTGACGGCGGGCTGACGCGGTCTGTTTGACGGACGGTTATATCGATCCTCATTCTTGCATCGACAAAACAAAACGCCCGCAACGATGTTGCGGACGTTTTTTATTCAGTGTCACTTCTCTCAGAAGAAGCCTTTGCGCTGCCACCAGCCGCCCTTGCGCGGCTTGGGCTCGTCGCCTTCAGGCGTTGCGGGTGAACCTGAAGAGGTCACCACTGGCTCCGAATGCGAGACATTGCTGCCCCGGTTTGCGCGGACCTTTTCTTCGTTCACCGTTGCTTCTGCTTCCGGAGCGAGATCGGCCGAGGCTTCACCTGCTTCTTCGATGGCAACGTCGACGACGGTTTCCTTGACGATCACCGGCTCCACCGTTGCGACGGCTTCGGCCTGAGGTGCCTCTTCGGATTCAGTCTTTACCTTTGCCTTGCGGGTGCGGCGCGGCTTCTTCGGGGCTTCAGCCTCAACGACGTCGGCGACGGCACCTTCCACAACTTCGGCGGCGGTCGGTTCTTCGCTCACGGATGCTTCGGCGGAAACCTCTTCGCTTTCGCCTTCCTCGCCGCCTTCGGCGTCTGCTGCGTCGAGTGCCTCGTCTTCCGCACGGTTGCGGCGGCCGCCACGCTTGCCGCGACGGCGGCGTTTGCGCTTGCCGTCTTCGTCGGACGTTACCGCTTCCGTGGTGCCGTTGTCGGCATCTGCGCCGGTCTCATCGGTTTCGACGCCATCGTCTTCACCTTCGGCATCGTCGCCTTCCGCATCAGTGCCGGACTGGCCATCGAGCACACCGTTCTGGTCGTTCTGTCCGCCCTTGCCACGGCGGCGGCGGCGACGCTTGCGCTTGCGCTTGCCGTCCTCACCATTGTCGCCCTGCGGCTGCTGGCGCGACTGGGCGCTCTCGGCCTTGACGATTTCTTCCTCGTCTTCGTCCTCTTCTGCCTCGATGACGATATCGTCTTCTTCTTCGACGAAGTTCGGCAGCATCTGGATGAGGCTTTCGATCTTCACCGGATTTTCGACGGCTTCACCGCGATCGATGGCGAAATGCTGTGCACCGACACCGGCATCGGCAGCGATGATGATGGAGACGCCGAAGCGGCCTTCATAATCGACGATCGTGCCACGCTTGTGGTTGAGCAGGTAGAGCGCCGTTTCCGGCGTGCAGCGCACGGTGATGTTGTGGGTGGTGTTGCGCAGCAGATATTCCTCGACGCCGCGCAGCACATGCAGCGCGATGGAGGATTCCGAGCGAACATGGCCCGTGCCGCCGCAATGCTGGCAGACCTGCGTGGTCGATTCCAGCACCGAAGCGCGAATGCGCTGGCGCGACATTTCCAGAAGGCCGAAATGCGAGATGCGGCCGACCTGGATACGGGCGCGGTCGTTCTTCAGGCAATCCTTGAGCTTCTTCTCGACAGCGCGGTTGTTGCGCTTTTCTTCCATGTCGATGAAGTCAATGACGACAAGACCGGCAAGGTCGCGCAGACGCAGCTGGCGTGCCACTTCTTCAGCAGCTTCCAGGTTGGTCGTCAGCGCGGTTTCTTCGATGGAGTGCTCGCGTGTCGAACGGCCCGAGTTGACGTCGATCGAAACCAGCGCTTCGGTCTGGTTGATGATGAGGTAACCACCGGACTTCAGCGTGACCTGCGGCTGCAGCATGCGGTCGAGCTGCGCTTCGATGCCGGAGCGGGAGAAGATCGGGTGAATGTCGCGGTAAGGCTGAACCACCTTGGCGTGGCTCGGCATCAGCATTTTCATGAAGTCTTTCGCTTCACGATAGCCTTCTTCGCCGGAAACGATGATCTCGCTGATATCTTTGTTGTAAAGGTCGCGGATCGAACGCTTGATCAGCGAACCTTCCTCGTAAACGAGGCAGGGAGCCGTGGAATTCAGCGTCAGCGTGCGGACGTTTTCCCACAGGCGCATCAGATATTCGAAGTCGCGCTTGATCTCGACGCGGGTGCGGTTGGCGCCGGCGGTACGCAGAATGACGCCCATGCCCTGCGGAACTTCCAGATCGCGCGCGATTTCCTTCAGGCGCTTGCGGTCGGTCGGCTGGGTGATCTTGCGGGAAATGCCGCCGCCACGTGCCGTGTTCGGCATCAGCACGGAATAACGGCCGGCAAGCGACAGATAGGTGGTGAGTGCGGCACCCTTGTTGCCACGTTCTTCCTTGGCCACCTGCACCAGAAGGATCTGGCGGCGCTTGATGACTTCCTGAATGCGATACTGCTTGCGCGGCTTGCGGGCGACACGATCGGGAACTTCTTCCATGGCGTCTTCGGCGCCGACGGATTCGATGACTTCCTTTTCGTGATGATCGTCATCATCGTCGTCGTCATCATTGTCATTGCCGCGACGAAGGCCTTCGACTTCCTCGGAAATCGTATCGGTGTCGACCATTGCTGCCATTTCGCCGCCGGTGCTGCCGTCATCTTCGGAAGAGGCTTCGGCTGTCTCGGCTGCGGCTGCTTCTTCTTCAGCCGTTTTCTTCTTGGCGCGGGGGCGGCGGACACGCTTCTTCGGCTTTTCTTCCTCGGCGGGCGCTTCTTCCGCGACGACCTCGACGGACGCCTCTTCGAAAACCGCTTCCACCACGGGTGCAGCTTCTTCCGTGACAACGATCTCAGTAGTTTCGCGTGCGGAAACAATGCCGACATCCGGCTGATCCACCTGCGAAAGGTCGATCATCGGTGCAGCGGGCTCAGGCGCATCGGCCGATTCGAAATCGTCGCTGCGGCGGTGATCCTCGGCTTCCGCCTTCAGCAGGGCCTGACGGTCCGCGAGCGGGATCTGGTAATAATCCGGATGGATTTCCGCAAAAGCGAGAAAGCCGTGGCGATTTCCACCATAGTCGACGAAGGCCGCCTGAAGGGAAGGCTCAACGCGCGTAACCTTGGCAAGATAGATATTGCCGCGGATCTGTTTCTTGTGCTCCGATTCAAAATCGAATTCTTCGATCCGGTTCCCACGGACAACGACTACGCGTGTCTCCTCTTCGTGGGAGGCGTCGATAAGCATTTTGTCTGCCATGTAAGCTGTGCTCCTCGGCGCAGCCTTGTTTTATACGA
>JAEXMK010000038.1 GCA_023444445.1 Pseudomonadota bacterium
TAGTCGATGAAATCAAGCAGGCCATAAGCCTGCTGAGGAGGCATCTTTGACTGGGACCAGGCGATAAGACGACTGGACTGGTTGAACAACAAGGCAGAGGATCCGACCCTCTGGAACGATGCCTCCGAGGCCCAGAAGCTGATGCGCGAACGCCAGCAGCTGGATGACAGCATCAACGGCGTCAAGGCGCTGGAGCAGCAGCTCAAGGACAATATCGAGCTGATAGAACTCGGCGAGATGGAAGGCGACGACGAGATCGTCAAGGACGCCGAGGACGCGCTGAAGGCGCTGAGAGGCGAAGCGAACCGCCGTCAGGTGGAAGCCATGCTTTCCGGCGAGGCCGACGGCAACGACACCTATGTGGAAGTGCATTCCGGCGCGGGTGGCACCGAAAGCCAGGATTGGGCGAACATGCTGCTGCGCATGTACACCCGCTGGGCTGAGCGTCAGGGCTTCAAGGTCGAGGTTCTCGAAATCCACGACGGCGATGAGGCGGGCATCAAGTCGGCCACGATCCTGGTCAAGGGTCACAACGCCTTCGGCTGGATGAAGACGGAATCGGGCGTTCATCGCCTCGTTCGTATCTCGCCCTATGACAGCAATGCACGGCGCCACACCTCGTTTTCCTCCATCTGGGTCTACCCGGTGGTCGATGATTCGATCCAGATCGACATCAATGAAAGCGATTGCCGCATCGACACCTATCGTTCGTCAGGTGCGGGTGGTCAGCACGTTAACACCACGGACTCTGCCGTGCGTATCACGCATATTCCAACCGGCATCGCCGTCGCCTGCCAGCAGGAGCGCTCCCAGCACAAGAACCGCGCCAAGGCGTGGGATATGCTGCGTGCCCGTCTCTACGAGGTGGAACTGCAGAAGCGGGAAGAGGCCGCCAATGCGCAGGCAGCGTCGAAGACCGATATCGGCTGGGGCCACCAGATCCGTTCCTACGTTCTGCAGCCTTACCAGCTGGTCAAGGACCTGCGCACCGGCGTGGAAAGCACCGCGCCCGGCAACGTGCTTGATGGCGACCTGAATGAGTTCATGGAAGCAGCACTTGCCCACCGCATCAGCGGTGGCGCGAATGTGGAAGTCTCGGATATCGATTAAGACGCCCTGACGCGTCGGTCGGAAAGTTGCCCCTCGCAAAACCGTTGCGAGGGGTTTTTCGTTGGAGAATACGCATGAAACAGGCGCTTTATATCGTCGACGTCCAGCCAAGCTTCAATCCGCCGGCCTCGCTCGTGGCGGAGATATCCGCGCTCGCTAAAACCATGCCCAGTATCGCCACCGTTGAACGCCATGATGAAGGTGTGACCCCCTTCGAACGGCAACTGGGCTGGAAGCCGGGCAGGGATGATGTGTCGCTCGTGCCTGCAGACCGCATATTCATCAAACACGGTTATGCGCCACCCCGGGAGGTTATCGACTACCTCCTGTCTCTGAAACTCGACCGGGTGCTTGTCTGCGGAATTCAGGCGGATACCTGCGTGCTGGCCGCCGGTTTTGTCCTGTTCGATGCGGGGCTGCACCCGACGCTATTGCCGTGGCTGACGGTGGGCTCCAGTCTCGACCGCAGTGGTGAACTGGGTGCAAAATTATGGAAGCATCATTTCGGGGCGGTTCTCACAGGGCCACAGGAGCTGGCCGACTAGCGTATTCCCGCACACGGGTTATGGTCGAAATGATGGACGAGAGTACCCCGCAATGCCGGGTTAGTTGGAGGCTTTCTCGACCTTCATCTCACCCAGTTCGTCGATAAGGATCGTCCAGCTCTCCGCTTCCTTGGCCATCGGGTCCGTCTTCAGATAGACGGTGACGAAAAGGCCGGGCGAGGCGGAGGCGCCATTCGAGCTTTCCGGCCGGATATCCGTGACATAGGATTTCATCTGGCTGAACTCTTCAAGCTCGATATTTTCGAGCAGGCTTGGTCCGTCGGCGGTAAAGACGATGCGCTGCAGGTAGATTTTCGCCGTGCCGTCGCCCTGGCGGATCGCAATGACCTTGTAATAGCCCCGTGTTGGCGAAGCAGGCGGTGGCCGCAATTGCCCGTCAGGGCCCTTTACCGGCTCCAGGTTCCGGTCTTCCCACATGCCGCTGCTGACGACGAATATGGCGGAAACGGGCAGCGTGTCGATCGCCTGCGTCTGCGCCCGGGCAGGCAAAGCAGCCGTGGCGAGAAGCAGAGCAGCGAAAAGCGTTTTTTTGACGTGCATGGCGATCGTGGTGGTTGGTTTAATTGTTGAACTGTTCGGCGAGAACCCGGTCCGACCATGAACGATCCGGATCCGATAGAATTCTCGCCGTCCTGTCCTGCGATTGTGCGATCCTGACGTGACGAACCGATTTGACCTCGGTGTGGTCGGCCACCGCATTCACTGGGCGCTTGTCGCGCTCCAGAACATGTATATCGACGGTCACCTTATTCGGCAAAAGCGCGCCGCGCCAGCGTCGCGGCCGGAAAGCGCTGACCGGGGTCAGTGCCAGAAGTGGTGATTCGAGCGGCAGGATCGGCCCATGGGCGGAGAAATTGTAAGCCGTCGACCCTGCCGGGGTCGCCACCATCATGCCGTCGCAGATCAATTCTTCCAGCCGCACCTTGCCATCCACCTCGACACGCAGCTTGGCGGCCTGATGTGACTGGCGAAACAGGCTGACTTCGTTCATTGCGAGCGCCGTAAATTCATCGCCGTCGGAATCCGTCGTCGTCATGCGCAGGGGATGGAAATCATTGCCGCTCGCCACCGCGATGCGCTGGGTGAGGCCTTCCACCCGGTAGTCATTCATCAGGAAACCGACGGACCCCCGGTTCATGCCATAGACCCGCTTGCCGGAATTCATCGTCTCGTTAAGAATTTGCAGCATGAAACCGTCGCCGCCAAGCGCAACGATCACGTCGGCCTCTTCGAACGGCGTATCATCATAAACGGCTTTCAGCTCTTTCAACGCCATCTGCGCGTCCTCGGATGGGGAGGCGACGAAGGACAGTGAATAGGTAGAATGCGACATCCGCTTCCCTCAACAACGGCGCAGACCGGAACCGGCCCGTGCAGGACGCTGTAAACCGTTGAAGCGGCTGGAAATCTTTAAACCTCAACCAGGAGGTGGATAACAAGCCGCCAGACGCACTCTTGGTACATGAAGACGACGGCAGGCGACAAGGCCTTTCGAACCGCCAAGCGTTCCGTGGTGGAGGGTCTTGCAGTTCCGGTCCACAGCTTCTTGATTTGCTGCCGCCGACAAGGGTTGCGATGCGGGGCGACGTGATGCAGTTTGCCAAAGCATCGGGAATGACGAGTGGCAGGAGACGGATGTGGCGCTGAACTACGATATCTATGATGTCTTTACCGAGACGAAGATGGCGGGCAATCCGCTTGCGGTCATGTATGACGCCGATGATCTTCCCCAGGCCACCATGCAGGCGATTGCGCGGGAAATGAACCTCTCCGAGACGGTCTTCATCAACCGCTCCACCAATCCCTCACACGCGGCGTCTCTGCGCATCTTCACGCCGTCAGGCGAATTGCCCTTCGCTGGCCACCCGACCGTCGGCGCTGCGGTCGCCATCGCCAAGCGCAATCGCGGCGAAGGTGACGACGACATTGATATGGTCTGCGTGCTGGAAGAGAAGGTGGGTCCGGTGCGCTGTGCGGTGAAGATGCGCGCCGGCGCCGTCAGCTTCGCGGAGTTCGACCTGCCGCGCAAATCCTCCCGCGTCGAGCTGCCGCTCGATCATGCCGCCCTTGCCGATGCGCTTGGCGTCAGCGAGGGACATTTGGGCTTCGAGAATCACGTGCCGTCGATCTGGACGGCCGGCGTGCCTTTCCTGCTGGTGCCGATGCACAATATCGCCGCCGTGCGCGATATGGATTTCGATGCCAATCTGTGGCTCCGCACCGCGCCGCTTGTCGAAGGCCTGCTCGCGGCCGCCTATATCTACTGTCGCGGTGGCGTCAATCACGCGGCGAAGTTCCATGCCCGCATGTTCTCCCCGGAAATGGGAATTGCGGAAGACCCGGCCACCGGTTCGGCAGCTGCCGCCCTTTCCGGCGCGATCCACCATTTCGATGGCCTGACGGATGGCCACTATCCACTCCTGATAGAGCAGGGCGTGGAGATGGAAAGACCATCACATATCCACCTGCGCATGGATATCAAGGACAACGAAATCGCCCGCGCCCGCATCGGCGGCCACGCGGTGCGGGTTGCGTCGGGCACGTTCGAGATTTGACGTCAGCGTAGCAGGTTAGCCCACGTCGGTTAAGAGCGACAAAGCGGCAGACGAAGCTAAAAGAAAAACCCCGGTCGTTGACCGGGGTTTTGTCATTTCAGCGTCATCAGATCAGTTAAACCGGCCCGCCGCATGGGCAAGCATCGTGTAGACCTTGCCGGTGTCGGAGGTGAGGTAGGACTGGGTGACGCTCCGGTCGCGGTCGGTGCGGGCCACGTCGGCGAGCAGCTTCTCGAAATCGGTGATGTAGCGGTCCACGGCGGTGCGGAATTCCGCTTCCCGTTCGTATTTGCGCTTGATCTCGTCAAACGTCGTCTGGCCCTTCAACGTATAGAGGCGACGGGTGAAGACATCGCGCTCGCCGCGCTGGTAACGGCGCCACAGCTCCACGGAGGCATCGTGATCGATGGCTCGGGCGATATCGACTGAGAGCGAGTTCAGCGATTCCACCATATGGCGCGGATTGCGGGTATCGGCCGCCCGGGTCGGCTGCTGCTCGGCCGCGGTGCGCGGCGCGGAGGCGGCAGGCGTTTCCTGGGATGCGCCACGCAACAGATCGCTGATCCAGCCGCCGCCTTCTTCGCGACGTCCAGCCGGGCTGGGTGCTACCGGCTGCGCCGGAGCGGGCGCCTGACGATTCTCAACTTGCCGGTTTTCGACCTGGCGGTTCTCAAGCGGCAGGGTGCCACGCAGTGCAGGGGCAGGCTGCGGCTGCGCCGGGCGCTGCTGTACCGGAGCAGGGGCCGTCGGCTGCTGACGCGCCTCGGCGCGGCGTTCTGCGGCGGGCTGGGTTGCAGCAATGGCACGGGCAACGGGTTCGGACACTTCCATCTGGTGGGTCGAACGACCGACGAGCTGAGAGATATCCTGAAGCGCCTTGATCTGTTCGGAAACGGCGCGGCGCATGGCGGCCGCACTTTCCTTGGCTTCTTCGGGCAGGTCGAACGCGCCACGCTTCAGTTCGGCGCGGGTCGCATCCAGCTCGCGGCGGATATCGTGGCTGGAGCGGCGGATCTCGTCCGTCGCACCGGCAAATCGGCTCACGGCCTCCTCGACGGCCTGGCGCAGCGTTTCCTTAAGGTTGGCAGCGGCTGCATTGGATTTCTCGGAAGCGCTTCCCAGAAGGTTGTCCACCTCAGAAAGCGAGGATTCGACGCCACCGCGCAGGCGGTTGACCAACTCATCCGAATATTTCTGCGCGTCGGAGAGCGTGCTTTCGATCGAGCGGCTGGCATCCTGACCGGCGGAGAGCAGGGCACCCCGCATGGTCTGTGCCGCCGAACGGGCGCGCTGTTCCGTCTCATCGAGCGAGCGACCGATGTCGGAGAAGGAAGCTTGCAGATTGTCACGCAGATTGCCGGCGACGTTCTGCGAGCGCTCCTCGGCCTCGTTGAGGGTGGTTTCCACCACGCCGACGACATTGCGCATGGCGCTTTCGATTTCTTCGGAGCGCTTGACGAGGCCAACGGACAGGCTGCGAAGCGCATCCTGGCGTTCCTCCAGCGTGCCGACGAGGCTCGACTGTGCCGCATTGAGGAGTTCCGACGCCTGGCTCAGCACCTTCGAATGTTCCTCGAAGCGGCCGACGATGCCGGCGACCTGCGCCAGTGTCTGGCCGGAAATATTCGACAGGCGGTCGATCTTTCCTTCGAGCAGACGGCTGGAGCTGGAGACCATGTCGGCAGCCTGCGAAGCGGATTCCGAGAAGCGTGTCGCGGAGGCGTTCAGCGCTTCATCTGCCGCGCCGAAGCCCTGTGCGGCACGCTCCACCGCGGAGTTGAAGTTGGTTGCCGACTGCTCGACGATCTCGGCCATGCTGTTATGGGTCTGGGACAGCATATCCGTGCTCTGCCGGGTGGCGGCAACAAGCTTGTTGGCTGCATCGCTGCCGGCGCGGGCATATTTGTCGATACCCTGTTCGACGGCGTCCGCCATCGCCGTATGGGTTTCCGACAGCATGTCGGTGCTCTGGCGGGTGGCGGCGACAAGTTTGCTTGCTGCATCCGTTCCGGCGGCGGCGTAATCGCTGATTGCCTGCTCCACCATGCCGACCATGCCGCTGTTGCTCTGTGTCAGAAGTTCCGCGCTCTGCTGGGCGGCGGAAACGATCTTTTCGGCGGCTTCGCGACCGATCGTGGCGTACTCGTCGACGACCGGCTTGGCCTTCTCCTCGATCAGGCGCGACAGTTCGGCAGAACGGCTGGCCAGCATCGAGTTGAGTTCACGGGTGCGGTTATCAAGCGCCGAGCGGATCGATTCGCCGCGGGCATCAAGGGCGGATTCGACGCCCGTCAGCGTTTCGGAGATGACGCCGACCTGAGAGCGGACCACGGCTTCAGCCTCGGCAACCTTGTTGACGATGATGTTGCCGGCTTCGGAGAAGGTCTGTGCAACGGCGGCAGCCTGGCCGGAAAGGCGCGTCTGCGCATCGGAAATGCGATTGACGATTTCTCCCGACTTTTCTTCGATTGCTTTGGTGAAGGCTTCGTTCTGCGCCTGCACCTGTTCTGCAAATTCCGAGCCGGATTTCGAGAGCAGGGCAGAAGAGCGGGCGGCTTCGTCGCCAATGCTCTGGGTGGCCGAAGTGACCGCGCCGCGCAGGCTCATCGCAAGATCAGTCGCCTTGCCTTCGATGGTGCGGTTGACGTTTTCGAGACCGATGGTCAGCGCCCTGTCCATGGTGCCGAGACGCTCGTCGATGCGGGCAGTGCCGGTATCGAAGGTTTCGGCCAGGCGGCTGGTGCGGCTTTCGAACGTATCGGCAACGCGGGTCGTCTGCTCGTCCAGGATGCCGGTGATCCGCTCGGCGGCCTCATCGCTGGTGCGCGCAAAAATGGTCGTCTTGTCTTCCAGCGCTTCGGCAAAGCGGCGGCCGGCGTCGTCAATAGAACTGTTGACGTTGGCAAGATCGCCGCCGACGCGAGTCTGGAGCGCGTCCAGCGAAGTTTCGATGCGAGCGCCAGTCTCGTCCAGACGGGTGGTGACGTTGCCGATGGAGGTCTCGATTTTCGAGGAAAGGGCGTCCGTCGCGCCGCCAATTTCACGGGCAGCTTCGCCGATCTTGACGGCAATATCGCCGGCGCTGTTGCGTAGACGCTCTTCCAGCGTCGCAGCACTGCCGTCAATCGCCTTCTGCAGCGTTTCCTGCTGGGTTTCGAGCGACAGTTCGAGCATGCTGGCGCTGGAAGCGACAGTGGTGCCGATCATGATCGCCTGTTCGGAAAGCATATCGCCCATCTGGGTCGTGGCGGAACTGAGCGTTGCGGCAAGGTCCGCCTGGCGCTGGTCGAGCGCGGTGCGGATATCCTCATGCGATTGCGACAGATTGCTTTCGAGGCGGGAAACGCCTTCTTCCACCGTCTGGGCAAAACGGCTGCTGCCGTCTTCGACGACGCTTTCGATGCGGTTGGCAGCACCCGAAACGCTTTGCTCGATCAGGCCGCTATTGCGCTCCAACGAGCCTGCAATGCGCTCGGCCTGCGAGCCAAGCATGGTTTCCAGCCGCTCGTGACCGCTGGCAAGCGCGTTTTCAAGCGTGAAGGCAGTGGCTTCCAGACGCTGGCCGACGCCGGCTGCGGCAAGCGAAAGCGAAGACGCCCTCGCATCCATGGCTTCGGCGATCCGCTCTTCCACACCGGAAATCGTCATGTCGAGCGCCAGGGTACGGCTGTCGAGTGCATCGGCGATGCGTTCCTCAGCACCGGAAACAATGCCGGAAAGTGCGGCAGTACGCGTGTCCAGAGCGCTGGCGATGCGGTCCTCAACACCGGCAACGGCGCTGTTGAGAGCGGCCGTGCGACCATCGAGAATATCGGCGATCTTTTCCTCAACGCCGGAGAAGCTCATGTCGAGCGCCATGGTGCGGCTGTCAAGAACATCGGTGATCCGCTCTTCCGCGCCGGAAACGACTGACTTCAGCGAATCCGTGCGGCTGTCGAGTGCGCCGGCAATGCGGGTCTCGGCGCTGGCGACCAGATCGCCGAGAGCGGCGGTACGCGTGTCGAGGGCCTGGGTGATTTTTTCTTCCGCGCCGGAGAAGGTCATGTCGAGAGCCATGGTGCGGATATCGAGTGCGCCTGCAATACGGGTCTCGGCGCTGGCGACCAAATCGCCGAGAGCGGCGGTGCGGGTGTCGAGCGCTTCGGCGATTTTTTCCTCAGCGCCGGAGAAGGTCATGTCGAGCGCCATGGTGCGGCTGTCCAGCGCGTCGGCGATGCGTTCCTCGGCGCCCGAGACAACCGCGTTGAGCGCGGCGGTGCGGCCGTCCAGCGTTTCGGCCATACGGTGCTCAGCACCGGCAACCACGTCGCCGAAGAGGGCTGTCCGGCTGTCGAGCGCACCGGCGATCTTTTCTTCGGCGGTTGCCACAATGCCTGTGAGGGCGGAGGTTCGGTTGTCGAGGGTTTCGGAAAGCCGTTCCTCGACATTGGCGAAGGTCATGTCGAGCGACAGCGTACGGCTGTCCATCGTGTCGGCAATGCGTTCCTCGACGCCGGAAATGGCGCTGGAAAGAGCGGCCGTGCGACCGTCGAGCGTATCGGCGATACGGCTCTCCGCACCGGAGACGACGTCATGCAGGGCAGCCGTCCGGCTTTCCAGCGTGTCGGAAATGCGGTCTTCGATGCCGGAAACCGCGCCGGTGATGGCGGCGGCCCGGGTTTCGAGCGTTTCTGCAAGACGGCGCTCCACATCGGCAACGACGCTGTTGATTGCGGCTGCGCGTTCGTCGAGCATTGCAGCAAGGCGCTCGGCCGTGCCGGAGACGGAGCCGGTAATCGCCAGCGAGCGGCTGGCGAGCGCTTCGTCGAAACGGTCCTGGCTGGCTGAGAGCGCGCCGAACAGGGCGTTGCTGCGTTCCGACAGCACGGCGTCGATCTTCTCGTGCGAATTGGCAAAAGCGTCAGTGATTTCGGCGGTGCGCTGGCCTATGGCGTCGCTGAAGGCTTGCGTCCGGCTGTCGAGCGCGCTTTCCAGCATTTCCTGACCCGTGCCCAGCGCAGTCGCCAGCGCCAGCGACTGGTCGGTCATGGTGGTGCCAATCCGCTCCAGGTTGGCATTCAGCATGGAATCAAGCGCTTCGGAGCCGCCGGCAACGGTTTCGTTGATGCGGGCGAGGCTTTCCATCAGCTTGCTGTCGAGGCTGCCGGCGCGCTGGTCGAAGGCGCTGGCGAACTGCGCGACATGCTCGTCGAAAGCCGAGTTGACCTGGCCAACGGTCGCCTGCATGCGCTCCTCGTAGAGACCGGAGCGAAGATCGAGATCCATGATCGCATCGTCGGCCGTGCTCTGCAGGCTCTGGCGGAAGGAGAGGCCCTTTTCCTCGAGCGTCGTGGACAGCTTGTCGAGGACCGTATCAAGCGAACCGCCAATGACCTGCTGGCCGCGTTCGATATTGCGGTTGAGTTCCAGCGTACGCGTCGACAGCGTCTGGTTGAGCTGGCGGGTGCGCTCCTCAAGCGCGCTGTTCAAGCTTTCCACGCCGCTATCCAGCGTCGATGCATGGATTGCGAAACGCTCCAGCAACACTTCACCGCGCTCGTCCAGCGTCGAGGTGAGGTTATGAAGGCGCATGTCGAATTCGTTTGATATCGTTGAGCCAGAGGAATTCAGCGCCTGAAGCAGGTTTTCGGTCTTGGCGGCAATCAGGCTGCCCATCGCTTCGGTCGAGGCGCGCGATTTTTCCAAAAGCGCGGCCGAACGTGTATCGATCATCGAGGCGAAAGCCTCGCCGGTCGTGGCGATCCGCATCGAAAGCTCTTCGCCGACGATGGAAAGCTCTTCCTTGATCTGTTGCTGGGCACCGGCGATGGACGAGCGGATACGCTCGGCATGGTTGACGATGGCGTCGCGCTCGGCGGTCAGTTCCTGCACGAGGCTGCGTACGCGCAATTCGTTGTCGGCATAGCTTCGCTCAAGCGCGTTGACTTCGGAATGAACGAGCGTTTCGAGTTCGGTCGCACGGGCGATTGTGCGCTCAATGCCGTCATTCATGGCCGAAACTTCGCGGCGAACGGCCTGGCCGACAGACATGATGCGATCGGAGGCAACGGTTTCGGGCTCGGCAAGGCGAAGGGCGACTTCAGCCATGGAGCGTGCGGCATTTCGCAGATCGCGGGCGCGCGCCATCATGATCGCGAAGGCGAAGAACAGCATGACGGGAACGAGAATGCCGACGACGATCGCCATCAGGCCGGGGATCGCGGCGAGATCGGCGACCGATCCGATGTTCCAAAGCGCATTGCCGTAGAGAAGATGAGCGATGCCAAGGCCGCCGAGCGCCCAGATGACCGACATGATCGTGGCATTACGAAGCGCGCCGCCGATGGAGCCGCCTTCCAGCGATTTCAGGATCATGGCCGGGCTGCGCTTCGAGCCGTCATTGGCCGCTTCTAGATTGGGCGATCGGGGCGTCTGTTCGGCAGGCGCACGCGCGGCCTCGGGAGCAGGGGTCGGTCTGCTTGCTTCCTTCACTCTGGCCTCCGGCTGCTTCGGCGCTGCAGTTTTCCGCGTCTCCGGCTTTTCTTCGAAAGCGCCAAGCTGCAGGGCATCTTCCAATGCCTGGAATGCAGTCTCGTCGACAGAGTCGCTGATCTTGTTATTCGCCATGCGGTTACGCCTCGTTACACATACGCCCGGCTTCATGCCGTTGACCCACTTGCGATCAGCAAGCGGACTGCCGCCATCATGCCAGCGAAACTTATCTCCAGGAGAGGACAGTTCCGCCATTACCAAATCCCGAATTGCTGGTGGTCCAGCTTTCGGGCGAAATTACATCACTGTGCCGCAATAACAAAGCTTGAGCTTAAGCCCTGAGAGAACGGCAGTACCGTAGTGACACATTTAGGTGTTCGAAACAATTAATGCGGATTTGCGGCAGGGGCGAAGTGTCGGCTTTTTAACAGTTTTTAAACCTGAGTTTCGCGCTGAACGCCTTGTTTCGCATAAGTTTAACATAAATTAACCATAGCAGAAGATTTTCGCCTGCGTCACGCCGTAATTTAAGTCGATAGCAGCCGCCTGCATGCGTGAATACGACACATATGTGACACGGAACAGGAAACGGTGAGACAGGATTCCAGCCATGGCAGCGGTCAGTATTGTTTTCGAAGCTCCCGACAATTACGGCGGCGCGCCGACCGTCGGCAAGAAGCCAATCGATTTCGACCATCTTGCACAGCAGACGATGGGTGACAAGAATCTGGAGATGGAGGTGTTGCAGCTGTTCAGCCGCAGCGCCCGCGCAGCGCTGCATGAAATGGCAGGCGCCGATGACAAGACCGTCATAGCCACTGCCCACCGCCTGAAAGGATCGGCGCAGGCCATCGGCGCCTCCGCTGTTTCGGAGGCCGCAGCTGCGGTGGAGGAAGAGGGTAATGACAGCACGCTGATCGCAAAACTTGCGGCAGCCATCGTCGAAGCTGAAAATTTCATCCTCAAGCTCTGCCGCTGAGGCGCGGGGTATCTAATTTGCCGTTTTCCAAGGCTGGTCTAGCCTGAGACCCCTGAAGCGGGTTGCCAAGGCCGGCCGGCCTTTCTATGTGTTTAGAACAATTCTCAGACAAAATTTTGGATTTCCGGCATGACAAAACTTACCATCGTTGCCTTTGACGGCACGCCCCACGAACTCGACGTGAGCAACGGCTCTACCGTCATGGAGAATGCGGTGCGCAACTCCGTTCCCGGCATTGATGCGGAATGCGGCGGCGCCTGCGCCTGCGCCACCTGCCACGTCTATGTCGATGATGCCTGGGCTGAGCGCGTGGGCGGACCGGAGCCGATGGAAGAGGACATGCTGGATTTCGCTTTCGACGTTCGCCCCACCTCGCGGCTTTCCTGTCAGATCAAGATGAATGATGAGCTCGATGGGCTCGTCGTTCATGTGCCCGAACGTCAGGGCTGAAAACTTTCGGCATTGCCAACGCAGAAAAAGCCCCGCTCACCTGGTAGTGGGGAGCGGGGCGAGGCGGGTACGCAGCATGCAGGCGAGGGAGGAAACACCTGCGAGCCCTCAAGTGCGCACCGGGAGAACCGGAGAGGCTTGCAACCGTCGGGCCGCCGTGGGCCGCAACCATTTCAAACCTTATGAACAAGCTACAATGAGTCTTGCCGGCCGCACCATGACGAGAAGTCACGGGTGAGATCGGATATGACGTAACGTCATGCCCGTGCTTGATATTTGGACGTATGAGTGGGCGGTAAGCCGCTCAGCGGCGGGCCTGCCCCTGTTCCAGCCGGTTTTTCAACAGCCGGGTCATGCGGGCATCGAAATTTTTCGATTCAACCACGTCGAAGCGCATCTGGTCGCGGTCGTGCTCGTCCATCACGGTCTGGGTGATCTTGCCGACCATTGCCTGAAGCGCCTCGCAGCTTTTCTGCGGGCGAAGCGATGTCAGCTGTCTCTCGAGCGAACGGGCATAGGTGCGGGCGATTTCCGCGTGGCGCTCCTCGTGGCGCTTGATATCCGCAAGCAGCGTATCCCAGATGAAGGCCAGTTCCGCCGTGGTACGGCGGCGGTTTTTCCATTGCGGCAGCAGAATGCGGGTGTTCAGCAGCACCTTGGCCGTACCAACACTGCAAAGGCCGTTCTTCTCGACATAGGTGAGTTCGCCGCCGAATTTGATCTCGGTCGCACCGGGATGGCGCGCGCCGGTATTGCGGGTCAGCGGGCCATGCTTGGAAAGTTGCTCGTCGAGGTCGGCCGCCGTTTTGCCGCCGATGGAAAAATGGGAATAGGTCTTGCGGACGATTGTTTCTGAAAAAGCCGGTCCGGAAAGGGAAAGAGCCAAAGCGCCTGCGAAAACGGCGCAGAGAGCGCGTGTTGATTTGGTCATGAGCCGGCCTTCCGGTTGAACTTGAAAAAGGTTTGCTGCATAGGCGGAGCGGAACTTATAAGAATTGACATAACACTCCGTTATTCCCGAAAGGCGCGTGTTACGTGATAACAGTCGGCAGCAACGCGTGGCAAGCGGCCCATGGCCGCTCCCTGAAACTTGATGGGCGTGGCCGTATTATGGCCATCGTCAATGCAACGCCTGATTCCTTTTCCGATGGCGGCCGTTATCTTGCCGTCGATGCGGCTTTTTCCCATGCGCTGACCTGCGTGGAGGAGGGAGCCGACATCATCGATATCGGTGGCGAATCGACACGACCAGGTGCCGCCTCGGTCACAGAGGCAGAGGAACAGGACCGGGTACTGCCGATCATCGAGAAATTGCGCCGCGAGACGGATGTGCTGATTTCCGTCGATACCTATCGCGCGTCAACCGCAAGGCTGGCAATCAGCGCCGGTGCCCATGTTGTCAATGACGTCTTCGGTCTGCAGAAAGATCCGGATATGGCGGGCGTGGTTGCCGCCGCCCGCGCCGGCGTCTGCATCATGCATACCGGCCGTGATCGGCAGAAGCTTGCCGATGTCATCGAGGATCAGTTTGAATTTCTCAATCGCTCGCTCGTGATTGCCGAGGAAGCGGGCATTGAGCGCGATGCCCTGGTGCTCGATCCCGGTTTCGGTTTTGCCAAGGACGAAAGCGAAAATGTCGCGCTGATGGCGCGTTTCAGTGAACTTGCCGCTTTTGGCCTGCCGGTTCTGGCCGGCACGTCGCGCAAGCGTTTCATCGGGTCGCTGACGGGCAGGGATGTAGCGGAAGAACGCGATATCGGAACGGCTGCGACCACCGCGATCCTGAGGCTTGCGGGTGCTTCGATTTTTCGCGTGCATAATGTCGCCGCGACGCGCGATGCACTGGCTATTGCCGATGCGGTTCTTGCCAAATCGTCGGCAAAGGCCGATGCGTAGATCAACCAGTACCGGAATGACGTGTCCCGAAGATGGCGCGGCTTTCAGGCGAAACAATCCTGCCATGGAGGCGATGCGATGAGCCGCTATACCATCATCCTGAAAAACTGTTCTTTTTTCGCCCGTCATGGCCTTCTCGAGCAGGAGGAGGTGCTGGGTCAGCGCTTTTTCGTCGATGCCGAGATGGAGGTCGAAGCGGGTGATGCGCTGGAAACCGACGATATCGAAAATACCGTCGATTATGGGGTGGCCTTCGCCGTCATCGAAAAGATCGTCGTCGGGCAGCGCCGTTATCTCATCGAGGCGCTGGCGAACGATATAGCAAAGGCGCTGCGGGCACGTTATCCGCAGATCGTGTGGTTGAGGGTCACGGTGCGCAAACCCTCAGCACCGGTTCCGGGCATTCTCGACTATGCGCAGGTGAGTGTTGAGCATCGTGCCTGAAAAGAAGACCATCGCTGCACTTGGTCTTGGCGGCAACATTGGCGATCCCGCCGCCGCCATGGCAAGGGCGCTGCGCGAACTCAATGCGCGGGACGATTGCCGCGTGCTGGCCGTTTCCGGTCTTTATCGCACGCCGCCCTGGGGCAAGACGGATCAGGCGGATTTTTTCAATTGCTGTGCGTTAGTCGAAACCTCGCTTTCAGCGCCCGCGCTGTTGCAGACATGCCTTGATATCGAAAAGGCCATGAAGCGGGTGCGGACGGAACGCTGGGGTCCGCGCACCATCGATATCGATGTGCTGACCTATGGTAATGAGTCTATCGTTACGGAAAGCATCGAAGTGCCGCATCCGCGCATGACGGAGCGCGCTTTCGTGCTGATGCCGCTCGCCGATATCGCGCCCGACCTTGAGGTCAAAGGCAAGCCCGTGCAGGAATGGCTCCAGTTGGCGGATAGGAGCGGCATTGTCCGTGCAAACGAAAAGCGGGAGTGGTGGACACTCCCGCCTGGCGGTGTCTGATAAGACTATGGCTTTTAAGGCTTGATCGATCCGACGGCGATCTGGTCGATATCACGCGCCAGCGTCACACCGATGACCGGGATCATCTGGTCGGCAACCTTGACGGAAATGGTGATGTTCATCGAATTGTCTTTGGAGACGCGGGCGACCATGGCGCCGTTGAGCTTGGCGCGGTTGATACCGACGACGACCTTGTCGCCACTCACCTGGCCGGACGTGATGTCGAGACCCTTGCCTTCGGCGCCGTCGAGGAACTTGCCCTCGTAGCTATTGCCCTTCTGGCTGATGACGGCCGACATGGGCTGGCTGAAGACGCCGACACGGCAGGTGCCGCCGAGCTTGATGCCGGTCTGCTTGTCGTCGAGCGGTTCACCCGTCAGGTCGCAGGTGAATTTTGTGCCCTTATATTTGCCGGCGACGATTTCGCCCGGACCTTTCCAGACACCGGCGACGGAGCGGAAGAACACGTCGTCGCGATCGCGCGATGCCGCATGCACGTCAGACATGCCAAAACCGCCGCTGACGGACAAAATGGCGGCGAGCCCGCCCATAAGCGAAAAGAAGCGCGAATACATGATACTTTCCCCGGCGAAGAAGCCTGTTCGATAGGCGGCAATCTACCGGCGGAATGCTTAATGCATGGTTTATTTCGCTCTCATTAACGCCTTTGTCCGTAACCTATTGAACCGTCAATAACCGGCGGATCAGGCTTTTTCAGCGTTTTTTCCGCCGCTTAAATCAGGTGTGAGGTCGGACATGAAATCGCCGATGCCTGGCCGCTTCACCGCTCTGAACGGCAGCGGCCGGCAAAGATCCATGGCAGCAATGCCGATTCGCGCCGTCATCAGCCCGTTGATGACGCCTTCGCCGAGACGGGCGGAAAGTTTCGAGGCAAGTCCATGGCCGAGAACCTGCTGGGCAAGGCCGTCGCCAACCGCGATCGACCCCGTGACGGCAAGGTGCGCGACGACATCGCGCAGGAGCTTCAGCATGCCCAGCGTGCCCGGACGGCCGCCATAAAGCTCCGCCATGGCGCGCACCAGCCGCGTCACTTCGAAAAGTACATAAGCGAGATCGATCACCGCGCGCGGGCTGACGGCCGTGACGACCGACACGCGCTTGGAGGAATTGAGAATGAGGGCGCGCGCCTGCCTGTCCAGTGGTACCAGCAACTCGCGTTCGGCAAGCTCGATCAGATGCGGGCCGTCGATGACGTCACTTTCCGTTTCCTTCAGTGCCGCGCGCCCCTTGGCCGTTTCAGCCCGGTGCGAGAGGACGGCATTCAGGCGGGTGACGATGGCGCGGGCAGGTTTCGGGCTCTTGTCGAGGCTTGCCGTCTCGGCATCCGCCTTAAGGGATTGTACGGCGTTGAGCCGCATGATGCCGAAGACCTCGCGGCCGACGACGGCGAGAACCGCGAAAAGCGCGACGATGAGGGCAATCGTTGCCGTGTAACCCAGCCAGTCGGAGCGGGAAAACAGATTGCGGATAAGCTGGTCCGCCCAGAGCCCGAAGGCCAGCGAGAACAGGACACCCAGTGCACCGAGCGCCAGCTTGCCGAATGAGAAGCGGCTTTTCTTTGGCACTGCCACCGGCAATGCCGCGGCGTCGACATCTGCAGGCGCCAGAAACGGATCATCCTCGTCGGACGTCAGCGATATCTCGGCGTCGAAGCTTCGCGGCGCACGTTTTTGTGCGGCTGATGGACGTGTCGTCTCCTCGGTCTCAAGCGTGAAAGCCGCCGGGCGGCGTGTCTGCGGATCGTTTTGTGTGGGAGCCTTCATGCGAGCTTGTCTCCGAACAGGAACTGCATGGCGCGGTCGAGCCTGATATGGGGAACGGAAAGCCGGATTCCACCGCTGCCCGGCTCGTCAATATTGGGCGGGCGAAAGCGCACGACATTGACGTCAGGCAGTGTCGCCTTATCGCCATCCTGGTCGATGCTGCGGAACAAAGGCTCCGGATCGTCGGGCAGGTCGCCCGGAAAGATCGCCGTCTTGCGATTGCCGTCGAACGTCTCGCCATTGATGGTTTCGCCAGCCATTGGCGTGCCGACGATGACGGGAAGCTCGTGGCCGTCCTGCCGTACGCTTGCCTCTCTGGTGGCGCGCACGGAGGCGAGCGCCATGACCTCGATACCGGCGCCGTTCATGCCGATGGTCGTGATGGCGCGGTCAACCAGGCGGCGGGTCAGCCGCTCGAGCCGGTCATGGCTCTCGTGATGCAGATGATCAGCCTTGGTGGCGGCAATCAGCACCTTGTCGATGCGCCGGCGGACAAGCGATGACAGCAGGCTGTTGGTGCCGGGGCGGAAACAGGTAAGCACGTCGCCCAGCGCCCTTTCCAGATCCTGGACGGCTTCCGGACCGCGATTGACGGCCTGCAGCGTGTCGATCAGCACGATCTGCCGGTCGAGACGAGCGAAATGTTCGCGGAAGAAGGGTTTGACGACGATCGATTTATAGGCGTCGTAGCGTCGTTCCATCATGGCACGCAATGAGCCTTTTGGCGCTTTCTCTTCGGTCAAACCCGGCAGCGGTGCAAAGGTCAGCGCCGGCGATCCTTCCAGATCGCCAGGCATCAGGAAACGGCCGGGCGGCAGGGTCGAAAGTGACCTCTCGTCGGATTTGCCGGCCTTCAGATAGGCGGCGAAACTTTCCGCCAGCCGTCGCGCCGTCATTTCATCGGCCGGCGCATTGATGTCGAGCGACGAGGCAATGGTCAGCCATTCCTGCGCCAGTTCGGCGCGGATGCCGCTTTGGGCAAGGGCGACGGTCGCATCGCTGAACTGTTTGTAGTCCTGCGAGAGCAGCGGCAGATCGAGCAGCCATTCGCCGGGATAATCGACGATATCGATGGAGAGCTTGCCGGCCGAGAACCACCGGCCCCAGCCGCTGGCGCTCTGATAATCAAGCGTGATCCGCAGTTCCGAGATCGCCCGTGTCGAGTCAGGCCAGAGCCTGTCGCGTACCAGCGCCTGAATATGGTCTTCATACTGGAAGCGGGGAATGGCGTCATCCGGCTGCGGCTCGAGGCGAACATTCGAGACGCGCCCGGATCGCATGGCCTCAAACAGCGGCAACCGGCCGCCATTCAGGAGATTATGGACGAGGGAGGAGATGAAAACCGTCTTGCCCGCCCGCGAAAGGCCGGTGACGCCAAGCCGCAATGTCGGATGGGTGATGTTGCTCGCACGGTCGGCCAGATTATCGAAAGCGATAAGCGCGCTGTCTGTCAGGGACGTAAGAGAAGGCGGCAATGGCAATTTCCTGGCTGTTTTTCACGGTCACGGCTGCATATAGGAAGTTGTGGCTGCCCAAAAAAGAAGCGCTCCAGCGGATTTTCGGCGGAGCTGCTCTCCCGGCGGCTTGGGGTTCTTGGTGGCGATTATTTGCCCGGCGCCAGGAAATCGATCAGTCGCCAGCGGTTTTTAACGATTGCTGCGCTGTCGTCCCGATCCAGAACCGCAAGACCCGATGTGGGAAAACCCGAGGGCAGGGCAGCATGCAAAAGATCTTCCCCGATCATGGCTTCCAGCGTTGCTTCCATGGTGGGGTTGTGCCCCACCAGCATCACCGACTGCACCTCTGTTTGCGCGGCGATGAGCGACAGATAGGTTTCGCTGCGGGCATTATACATCTCGTCAATATAGACGATATCGATGCCTTCGTTGAAAGCCCGTTGCCACGCCTGTGCGGTCTGCCGGCAGCGTGTGGCCGTGGATGAAAGAAGCACATCGGGACGGTAGCGCCTGTCGGCGGCAAGGTCGGCGATGACCTCCGCTTCGGCAAAACCGGCCTCGTTCAATCCTCGGTCGAAATCCCGTTCTCCCGGCGCCGCCCAGGCGGCCTTGGCGTGGCGCAGAAGATAAACTCGGCTCGGGAAAGATGCTGTCAAGGGCGGGACCGGCGTTCGAATGTCAGGGCATGGACTGAATGCTACAGGATAGGGTTGCAGGACCGCAAGTCCCCTTTCCTGTTGGTAAGTCGCGTTGAAGTGATTGAAGAAGAGATCGCTTCAATACGAATAAAGAATAAAAATTAGTCATTTAGATGATTTTTGTGTCAGTTTTAAAAATGCCTGAAAACTGATCTGCAGACTTGAATCGATCTATATCATTGGAGTATACACCGCCGCATTGAGATGTTCTTCGAGGAGAATCGCGTTGAGTGAGAAGATCGATCTTAGCAAATATGTGCTCTCGGAAGACGATGAGTTCATGAATGCCAGCCAGCGTGCCTACTTTCGCGCGAAGCTCATAGCATGGAAAAATGATATCCTGAGAGAAGCGCGCGAGACCCTCGGACATCTCGCCGAAGAAAGCGCCAACCACCCCGATCTTGCAGATCGGGCATCTTCCGAAACAGACCGGGCGATCGAGCTTCGCGCCCGCGACCGTCAGCGCAAGCTGATCTCGAAGATCGATGCAGCCCTTCAGCGGATCGACGACGGCACTTACGGTTACTGTGAAGAAACGGGCGAGCCCATCGGCCTCAAGCGTCTGGACGCCCGCCCGATCGCTACGCTCTCCATCGAGGCGCAGGAGCGTCACGAGCGTCGCGAAAAAGTATACCGCGACGAATAAGACGTTTCCGCCCACAGGCTGGAAACCGCATCAATTTAAAAGGGCACGGAAGTCGTTTCCGTGCCCTTTTTGCTGTCGTGAATTTTACGCCGGAAGATCCGTGCCCGTCAGCGGTCGCGGGTGACGGAAAGCTCTCCGAAGATACGCGCCATTTCCTTCTGCATGTCTCCATCGGGTGAAGCGCCGGTGACGGGCGGGGAGACAGGCTGCGTTTTGACCTGCCTGTCGGCCACGGGCGCGACCGAGGGTTCACTATCTGCGTCCTTGCTCTTGGCGATTTCGGCTTCCAGAAAGCTTTCGAAATCGCTGGCGAGCTCGTCCGAAAATTTCGGTTCGGCTTCGGACGAAGCGACAGCAGGTTTTTCAGGCCTCGGCGGAAAGGGAGTGGGCGGCGTATTCTGACCCGGCTTCAGGTCTGGAAGAACCCGCTCTCGGGCAGCGTCGAGAAAATCGGCGGCGTTGGATTGGTCGATTACCGGCTCGCGCGCTGATAAGACCGGCGGGGCAAGCTCCATGGGCCGCTCTTCGGCCGCCTTTGCCTGTTCGGGCATCTGCGCCGGGATGGGCGGCGCGACGGGCGTGGGCGCCGGAGCCGGCACGAAGGGATCGGCCCGCTTTGGCTCTGCCGGTGTCGCCGCCATATCCAGCGATGCAGCGGCTATGGGCAGGATGGTCCCGGCCGGGGCGGCTGCCGGTATTGGCGGCGGCGCGGGGCGGGTCCGCTCAGGCGCCGCCTGTCTTGCCGGCGGAGCCGGCTCTCGCGAGAGCGCGGCAGACGGGACGGTTTGTGGTGGGGGCGAAGGACGCGGCGCCACCGGAGTGGCGGTTGCTGCAACAGGTGCGGGACGCGGAACCGGCGCAGGCGCTGGCTGCTCCGGCCGCTGCGGTAGCTTTACGGGTTCTTCGGGGGCGGAGACGGGAGCAGCGGCCACAACGGGCTGCGGCGGCAGCGCGGGGCGGCGTTCCTGCGGGATCGCCGGTTCCTCTCTCTTCTGTTCGCTTTCCTGGCGCGGCAGCACCTTCAGTTCCGGCTCCTGCACGTCCCTGACGATCGGGATCGCCCCGATGCCGCTCTCGATGACGATATCCGTCGGGCCGCCGATCATGACGAGATGTTCGACATTGTCGCGACGCACGAGAACCAGACGACGGCGCGCATCCACGGCCGTAGCGTCAAGAACCTGCAGGCGCGGCTGCCGGTTGCGACCACCACGGATAAAGGGTGACGAGCCGCTGCGCCTGCGCAGAAGCCACAAAGCAATCGCCAGAACGAGAAGCGCCACACCCACACCGACAACGGCGACGATGAGATTGTTGCCATAGGTGCCGATAAAATCTTCCATCATGGAGATCATCCCTTCAGATTTTTTGGCATTTTAGTTTCTGGGACAATTAATATTGCCGTGGTTCTTATACTGTGAACGAGAAACAGGAAAAGACGATTTTTTTAAGTGCGATACAAGGTCTATTCATTTCGCCCCACAGGATAGCCGCATCAATTGCGCCGCTGCCACGAAAACATCATACCTTCCGTTTCAATGCTGAGAGACAATGAAGGTTGCAATCCTTTCGCTTGAGGAGCGCTCTAAATGGTGAAGCTATCGCGCATTGACGGGTTTCCTGCACCGCGTCTGATTGCCCTTGTTTTCTGGTCGCTGCCGATTTTCGGCTCTCCGCACCTCGCGACAGCGGCAGAAAACAGAGCGCCGGAAACTTCCGCCACCATGGCGGACTTCGTCCGGGACAACCCGTCCTGCATCGACTTCACGGACGGATGCTCGATCTGCACGGTCACTGAAGGCAAGATCGTCTGCTCCGCGCCGCGCATTCAATGCCAGGTAAAAGAGCTGAGCTGTACGCGACGATAGTCTTTCCAGCATTTATACAGCTTTCAGGCTGTTTTCGCTGTGCGTTTTTAAACCTTTGTGTCGTAGCGGAGCTTTTTGACGGTCAAGCGAGTTGCTACAAGAAATTCTGCTGCCCGATTCCGTCGAGGAATAAGGCTGACCGAATGACGACCTGCACGACTGCGAGGCCAAGATGACACGGGTGCGCGAGACAAGCGACAACGACCTTCCGCTGGTGGACAGGCGTGCCCGTTCCGGCACGGTCTTGCGTATTCTGCTTCTGGCGCTGGTGCTGATCGCGGCGGCGGCCGCCTTTGTCTATTTCAAGGATTCGCTCGAAAACGAAATCGTGCTCGGCATTCTCGGCGTGCTGGCCATGATGGGCATCTTCTTTCTGGTCTCGTCGATCATCGGTTTCATCGAGGTCATGCCGCAGTCGCAATCAGACGGTCTTGCCCGCCGGTTTCTCTCGGCTCACCCAGAAGGCACGCTGATCACCGATGCCAAGGGGCATATGGTCTACGCCAACGCCACCTATTGCCGGATGAGCGGCACCACCAAGGCAAGCGATATTCAGAGCCTCGAGACGCTTTTGTCGCGCAGCCGCGAATCGACCGAAGCGCTTTACCGGCTCATCAACGTGCTACGCGAAGGCCGTGATGGTTATGAGGAGTTCCGGCTGCTGAAACCGCTCGGCGAGGATTCCGGCGCGGGGCCGCATTGGTACAGGCTGAAGGGCAGGGTGCTGAAGGATGCGGGCGGCGAGGGGCTGCACGTTTTCCAGATCGCCGATATCACACCGGAGCGCGAGGACCAGGAGCGCTTTTTCCGCGAATTGCAGAATGCCATCGATTACCTCGATCATGCGCCGGCCGGTTTCTTTTCCGCCAGCCGCAAGGGCGAGATTGTTTATCTGAACGCCACCCTGTCTGAATGGCTCGGCATCGATCTCGCGCAGTTTTCGCCGGGTTCGATGACGATCTCGGATATCGTCGCTGGCGAAGGCATGGCTCTGATTGAATCCGTCCATCCGCAGGGCACGGCCAAGCGCACCGAAATCCTCGATCTCGACATGCGCCGGGTGAACGGCCAGAGCATGCCGGCCCGCCTCGTCCATCAGGTCACCGCAAAGGATGGTGCGCCGGGTGAAAGCCGGACGATCGTTCTGATGCGCCCGAAGGGGCAGGAGGACACGGAATCCTCCTCCGCCATGCGTTTTACGCGCTTCTTCAACAATACGCCGATGGCGATCGCCTCGCTCGATGGCGAAGGCCGCATCCTGCGCATCAATGCGCCGTTCCTCAAGCTTTTCTCCGGCGTCGTCGGGCGTGACGATATCGACCGCGGCGTAGCACTCGAAACCGTGCTTCATGACAATGAGAAGCCGCGGCTGGAACAGGCGCTGGCCGAAGCCAAGGATCGCCAGGGCGATATCGCGCCCTTCGATTCCCGCCATCCGAGCGATGAGGGCAGGCACTTCCGTTTTTACGTCAACGCCGTCATCGACCAGGACGACGAGGCGCCGGAAGAAGTGGCGATCGTTTACGCCATTGAGGTGACCGAGCAGAAGGCGCTCGAAACCCAGATGGCGCAGACCCAGAAGATGAATGCGGTGGGCACGCTTGCGGGCGGCATCGCCCACGACTTCAACAACGTTCTCACCGCCATCCTGCTGTCATCAGACCATCTGCTGCTGCAGGCAAGGCCCGCCGATCCAAGCTTTGCCGATCTCATGGAGATCAAGCGCAATGCCAACCGCGCCGCCGTGCTGGTGCGACAGCTTCTTGCCTTCTCCCGCAAGCAGACGATGCGGCCGGCCGTCCTCAACCTGACCGACGTCATCGGCGATCTGCGCATGCTGGTGGACCGATTGATATCAGGAACCAATGTCAAGCTGGAGGTCGACTATGGCCGTGATCTCTGGCCTGTGAAGACCGATCTTTCGCAATTCGAACAGGTGCTCATCAATCTCTGCGTCAACGCGCGAGATGCCATGCCCGACGGTGGCAAGATCACCATCAGAACGCGCAACGTCGACGCCAAGGAAGTCGCAGCACTTGGCCGCCCCGAATTCCCGGCCGAAGACATGGTCATGGTGGAAGTCGCCGACAACGGCACCGGCATTCCCCCTGAAATCATGGACAAGATTTTCGAGCCCTTCTTTACCACCAAGGAAGTCGGCAAGGGTACGGGCCTTGGCCTGTCCATGGTCTATGGCATCGTCAAGCAGTCGGGCGGTTACATCTATCCCGAATCGGAAGTAGGCAAGGGAACCGCTTTCCGCATCTATCTGCCGCGCCACGTGGTCGAGGTCGTTCAGGTGATGGGGCAGGACGGCGAACTGATGCCCGCGCCAGTCGTGGCGACGGAGCCGGTGAAGGAAGAGCCGCTGGATCTCACCGGCAAATCCGCGGTCGTTCTGCTGGTCGAGGACGAAGAAGCGGTCCGGCGTGGCGGCAAGCGCATGCTGGAAACCCGCGGTTACACCGTCCACGAGGCCGGTTCCGGCACCGAGGCGCTGGAAGTGATGGAAGAACTGGAAGGCAAGGTCGACATCGTCGTATCCGACGTCGTGATGCCGGAAATGGACGGTCCATCGCTGCTGAGAGAACTGCGCAAATCCTATCCGGACCTGAAATTCATCTTCGTTTCCGGTTACGCCGAGGACGCTTTTGCCAAGAACCTGCCGGCGGATGCCAAGTTCGGATTCCTGCCGAAACCCTTCTCGCTGAAGCAACTTGCCATCGCTGTTCGCGAAATGCTCGACGACAAGGAGTGAAGCGGGCGGCGGCGAACTGGATTCGCCCGCGTCAGTTGCGCTGCACAACCGGCCTTCATGGGGCCTGAGCCGTGCCGTTCTCGCCCGTTTGCTCCCCGCTTGCGTCGCATGCGGCCTCCAGAGCCTCACTTTTCCCGAGGTTTGCCTCTTCGCAAACGCAATAGTGATTGCACCGTTGCGCAAGGGGCTTAAAATCGCATCTTAAAGACCTAGATATGGAGAGGCGAAGTTCTCCCTCCTGGCAATCAGCTGTCGGTTTGAGAACAGTTTGGAGAATGATGAAAGATGATCGCTAAGCCGATCTACATGCAGGGCGAGGGCGACGGGGAAGACGGCGGCACCAACCGCGGAACGTCTGTTATCACCCGCGTTAAGCCGAAAACGAAAAGACCGAATTTGTACCGTGTTCTTTTACTGAATGACGACTACACTCCCATGGAATTCGTCATCCATATTCTGGAGCGTTTTTTCCAGAAGGATCGCGAAGCGGCAACCCGCATCATGCTGCACGTGCACCAGCACGGCGTGGGCGAATGCGGGGTGTTTACATATGAGGTCGCAGAGACGAAAGTAAGCCAGGTCATGGATTTCGCCCGACAGCACCAGCATCCGCTGCAATGCGTCATGGAAAAGAAATGAGGATCGCAACGTGCCAACTTTTTCCCCGAGTCTCGAGAAGGCGCTGCACCAGGCACTGACCTTTGCAAATGAGCGTCACCACGAATATGCGACGCTGGAACATCTACTTTTGGCGCTGATCGACGACGCGGATGCCGCAGCCGTCATGGGTGCCTGCAACGTCGATCTCGATGCGCTGCGCAAGACCGTCAGCGATTACGTCGACAACGAACTGACCAACCTCGTCACCGGTTACGACGAGGATTCCAAGCCCACATCCGGCTTCCAGCGCGTCATCCAGCGCGCCGTCATCCATGTGCAGTCATCCGGCCGCGAGGAAGTGACCGGAGCCAACGTGCTTGTGGCTATTTTCGCCGAGCGCGAGAGCCATGCCGCCTATTTCCTGCAGGAGCAGGAGATGACCCGTTACGACGCGGTCAATTACATCTCCCACGGCATCGGCAAGCGCCCCGGCACATCGCAGACCCGCGCGCCGCGCGGTGCTGATGAGCCAGAAAGCGAAAATAAGCCCACCCGCGGCAATCCCGAGGAAGAGGGTTCATCCGCCAAGAAGCAGCAGGATGCGCTGAAGGCCTATTGCGTCAACCTCAACGACAAGGCGAGGAACGGCAAGATCGACCCGTTGATCGGCCGTCACGACGAGGTCAATCGCACCATCCAGATCCTCTGCCGCCGCTCCAAGAACAACCCGCTTTATGTGGGTGATCCGGGCGTGGGCAAGACGGCGATTGCCGAAGGCTTGGCCAAGCGTATCGTTGAAGGCAAGGTGCCGGAGGCGCTCGCCAATGACACCATCTTCTCGCTCGACATGGGCACGCTGCTTGCCGGCACCCGCTATCGCGGTGATTTCGAGGAGCGTCTGAAGCAGGTGGTCAAGGAACTCGAAGAGTTTCCGGGCGCGGTTCTGTTCATCGATGAGATCCACACCGTGATCGGTGCGGGCGCGACTTCCGGCGGCGCGATGGATGCATCGAACCTCTTGAAGCCCGCGTTGTCATCGGGCGCGATCCGCTGCATCGGCTCGACCACCTATAAGGAATATCGCCAGTTCTTCGAAAAGGACCGTGCGCTCGTTCGTCGTTTCCAGAAAATCGACGTCAACGAGCCGTCGATCGATGACGCGATTGCGATCATGAAGGGCCTGAAGCCCTATTTCGAGGACTACCATCATCTCAGATATTCCAACGAGGCGATCAAGGCTGCCGTCGAGCTGTCGGCCCGCTATATTTCCGACCGCAAGCTGCCGGACAAGGCGATCGACGTGATCGACGAAACCGGTGCGGCACAGATGTTGCTGCCGGCGTCCAAGCGCCGCAAGCTGATCACCGAACGGGAAATCGAGGCCACCATCGCAACGATGGCCCGTATTCCCGCGAAGACGGTGTCGAAGGATGACGAGATGGTTCTCGCCAACCTCGAAAAGGAACTGCGCTCGGTCGTTTATGGTCAGGACATCGCCATCGAGGCACTTGCCACGGCCATCAAGCTGGCGCGTGCGGGCCTGCGCGAACCGAACAAGCCGATTGGCTCCTATGTCTTCTCCGGCCCGACAGGCGTGGGCAAGACGGAAGTGGCCAAGCAGCTCGCCGCCTCGCTCGGCGTCGAGATGCTGCGCTTCGATATGTCGGAGTACATGGAGCGTCATACCGTGTCGCGCCTGCTTGGTGCACCTCCCGGTTATGTCGGCTTCGACCAGGGCGGTCTGCTGACCGATGGCGTCGATCAGCATCCGCATTCCGTGGTGCTGCTGGACGAAATCGAAAAGGCGCATCCTGACATCTACAACATCCTGTTGCAGGTGATGGACCACGGCTCGCTGACAGACCATAACGGCAAAAAAATCGACTTCCGCAACGTTATCCTCATCATGACGACGAATGCGGGTGCGTCCGAAATGGCGAAATCCGCCATCGGTTTCGGTTCTTCGCGCCGTACGGGTGAAGATGAAGAGGCGATCAACCGCCTGTTCACGCCGGAGTTCCGCAACCGTCTGGACGCGATCATTCCGTTCTCGCCGCTGCCGACCGCCGTTATCCACAAGGTCGTGCAGAAGTTCGTCATGCAGCTGGAAACCCAGCTTTCCGAGCGCAACGTCACCTTCGATCTGCATGAAGATGCGATCTCCTGGTTGGCGGAGAAGGGTTACGACGAGAAGATGGGCGCTCGCCCGCTGTCTCGCGTGATCCAGGAAAACATCAAGAAGCCGCTCGCCAATGAAATCCTCTTTGGCAAGCTTAAGAAGGGCGGCGTCGTCAGCGTCACCGTCGGCAAGAAGGATGACGGCTCCGATGGTCTGATCCTCGACGTTCTGCCGGAGACCGCGCCTGTGAAGCCGCAACCGGAAGCCGAGCTGAAGGCGGCAAAATCGCCAGGCAAACCGAAGGCCAAGGCAAAAACGGCGTCAAAGGCGGCCAAGGCCGCTGATGAGGCCGAGGTTCTGGTGGCCGAGGCCGACAAGTCCGATGAGGACAAGCCGCGCCGCAAGGCCAATACGGTGCCGAAAGTACCGAAGAAGAAGTAGGCAAGGTCTTGGACCGATGGACAATGCCGGGCGAGAGCCCGGCATTTTCATGCGTGAAGCATTTCCGGGGAAAGTGATTTCCGGCTTTCCGGCCGAGATGTGTAAAATAAAGAGATCGAGCGTTTTCGCAATTCGACGGAAAGCGGAAATACTCCAGTGGAATTCACATGCAGATAGCTGAAAGTGAAGCCATCCCCCTTAGCGGCTGGTTCCTCCAGGGAATGCGGGGCATTTTCTCGCTGCCCTCGCTCATCCTCATGACGTCTTTCGTTGGTTTCAGCGCCTTTGCGCTGGAATCCGGGGTCGCGCGGGGCGAAGCGGTGTTCATGACGCTCGTCATCTGGGCCTTGCCTGCCAAGATGATACTGATCGGCTCCATGGTCGGCGGCGCCAATCTTGCCGCCTGTTTTCTGGCGGTAACCCTGTCTTCGGTCCGGATGATGCCGATGGTCGCCTCCATCGTGCCGGAAATGCGCGGCGCGAAGACACCGACATGGATATTGCTGTTTCTCTCCCATTTCGTCGCGATCACGGCCTGGGTTTTTGCCACGCAAAATCTTTCCAAGGTGCCGCGCGAAGCACGCGCTGCTTGGTTTGCCGGTTTCGGTATCACGCTCACGGTCGTCAACGCCATCATCGTTGGCCTATGTTACGGTGTGGTTGCCGCTTTCCCGCCGCTCGTTGCGGGTGTGCTGTTCTTTCTGACGCCGGTTTATTTCATCGCATCCATCTGGGCCTCGGCGCGCCATTCCGTCGTCAAGGTCGCCTTCGTCATCGGCGTCATCGCCGGACCCGCCTTTGCGGTGGTCGCGCCGGAGTTCGATATTCTCTACGCGGGTATCGGCGGAGGCACTTTGGCCTATGTGATCGACCGTCTCGTTTTCCGTCGCAAGATCAAACCGACGTCGCCGGAAGGGGAACCATGATGACCGAGCATTGGTGGGCGCCCTACCTTTTCATCGCCATCGCCGGTTGGCTCGCGACCGATATCTGGCGCTGGCTCGGCGTGCTTGCGGGCAATCGGCTGAAGGAAGATTCCGAGGCGCTTTATTGGGTGAGGGCGGTCGCGACCGCGCTCGTCATGGCCGTCACCGCCAAGCTTATCGTCTTTCCGACCGGATCGCTGGAAACATCGCCCATGTGGCTGCGCATCGGCGCGGCCCTCCTCGGTTTCATCGCATTTCTGATGGCGGGGCAGCGTGTCATTGTCGGTGTGGCGGTTCCGATTGTACTTCTAGCGGCTGGGCTGTTCGTGCTCGGTTTCTAATGCCGTTTTTTGTGTCAAAAGCTGTTTTGGCGGGCCTCGACCACCAGCCAATCAGCGAGAGTTTTCGCGGCTGTGGATATCTCTTCAGACTGGATGAGCCAGTAATATTTGTCCGTATCAGCAGCCCGGTCGAAAAGTACGGCCAACTGGCCCTTGGCGATTTCTTCGCGAAACAGCACAGTTGGGCAGAGGCCGATACCCTGTCCAGCCTTAAGCGCTGTGACGAGCAGATTAAAGTCCGCAAAAATTGGACCCGTGCCATAGGTTGAAGACAATTCGGCCGCCGCAAACCAGTTCTGCCATGCGGTTTCCGTATCGTCATGCAGCAGCTCGGCGTGCAACAGGCTGGCCTCATGATTGAAGGGGCCAGCATAGGCGATATAGCCGGGAGAGCAGGTTGGTCGTGTTTCGGCGCTGAAAAGGGCGACCGCATTTTCACCGAAGGTTATTCCATGCCCGATGGTTAGATCGGCCGCCCCTTTATGCTGCGCCCCGGAATAGCTGATTGAGACCTGTATGTCTGGATGCAGGGCCCGGAAGCGGGGCAGCCTGGGTGTCAGAAAATGCGCCACCACCGAAGGCAGGCTGGCAAGGCGCACCGTCATGCGGTCGTGACCCCGACGGATACGCTCCGCACCGGAAGCTATCTGCCGCAGGCTGCCGGAGACCGTGTTACCAAATTCCCTTCCGGCCGGGGTAAGCCTGACGCCGCGGGCGTGGCGCCCGAAAAGGGCTACCCCAAGCCATGCCTCCAGATGACGTACATGCTGGCTTACCGCAGTCGCCGTCATGCCGAGCTCTTGCGCGGCCAGGGCAAAACTTGCCTTTCTGGCGGCGGCTTCGAAAGCACGAAGGGTGGCGAGTGGCGGGAGTGTCATGAGCAATAAGGGTAAGTGAGACTTGGGCTGAGCGCAAGAAAAACCCGTCTTGTCAGCGGGGCGACCATGGCGCAATTATCAGCTCAAAAATGTTCTTTCCGAGGATTTCATGATCACTATGCCTGCTGCCGAACCCATGGATGCCACTGAGCGCCGTGCCGTCCGTCCCGTCGTTGTTTATCCGAATGGCACGCTTGAGGTGCCGGACCTTGCGCGCCTGGAGCAGGCGAAGAGCGGCATGGAGAAGATCGATGAGGTCATCGTGCCCCCGCGTGACGGTCGCACCTTCACTGTTCCTAAAGGGCATTTTTTCCGTATCGTCAGTATAGAAGGCCCGCAAGTGGGGGATTTGAATCTCTGGAACGCCCATGATCTGAACGAGCGTTTTTTCAGCGGCAAGACGCGCGCGCTGCATGCTACCCATGTTTCCGTCGGCAACCGGCTGTGGAGCAACCTGCCATCCCTGCGGCCGATGGCGACCATCACGCACGACACGCTGTCATGGTATGGCTTCGACGAGGATGGTGGCGGTGTGCATGACGTGATCGGCACCCGCTGCGATCCCTATACCAACAAGTTGTTGAGCGGCGGCGACTACCACCATTGCTGCCATTCGAACCTGACGAATGCGCTCGCCTCCGCCAGGGGCATGTCGTTCCGCGACGCCGAGCCGCATGTGCATGACGTCCTCAATGTCTTCATGTGCACCGGTTTCACCCACGATACACACCAATATTTCATGAAGGCGAGCCCGGTGCGGCCCGGCGACTATCTGGAATTTTTCGCGGAGATCGACCTCATCGGAGCACTTTCCGCCTGCCCGGGTGGCGATTGCAGCGCCACGCATTCAAGCGACACGGCGGCCTGTTATCCGCTGAAGGTGGAAATATTCCGGCCGGATATGACGGCGCTTGAAGGCTGGCCCTGGCCGGAGCGGAATGCCTATCGTCCCGTAGAGTGCTAAATCCGAAAAGCTTTTCGCCGTAGATGCTCGGGTTTGTCCTGAGCATCTACGGCGGATCGATGCGATGCCACGATACGAGGTTCGATCCTTGGCAGAAGGGCGAGAATAACTGTGCGGGTGAGGCCAACCTCAGGAAGCCAGCGCTGCCCTGATCTTCTCCGCGTGGGCCTTCAGCACCTCGCCATCGGCCATGGTGCCGGAATGCGGTTTCAGCGGCTCACCTTCCTTGCGCGGAATGACGTGGAAATGCAGATGGAACACCGTCTGGCCAGCCGCCGGCTCGTTGAACTGGGCGATGAAGACACCATCCGCATCGAAGGCTTCTTTGGCGGCGACGGCGAGTTTCTGCACCACGGGAATCGTTTTCGCCAGCACCTCCGGGTCGGCATCGAGCAAATTGCGCGAACCGGTCTTGGGAACGACGAGCAAATGGCCGGGGGCCTGAGGCATCACATCCATGAAGGCCAGCGTATGCTCATCCTCGTAAAGCTTGTGGCTCGGAATTTCGCCGCGCAGGATTTTGGCGAAGATATTGTTGTCGTCATAGGCGCTGGCCATCGGTGCTCTCCTCATCACGGGACATTATGCGTCCGGCTCGTGTTCCTGTCTGTCGCCCTTGCGGAATGGCGTGTGTTCATCGAGATAATCGCCAATATGCTCGACCTCTTCGCGCTCCCGCTGAAGATAATCGGCGATGGCACGGCGCAGGCCCGGGTGGGCGATGAAATGCGCCGAATGGGTCGTGACCGGCACGTAACCGCGCGCCAACTTGTGTTCACCCTGCGCGCCCGCTTCCACCCGTTTCAATCCCTTCGCCAGCGCGAAATCGATGGCCTGATGGTAACAGACCTCGAAATGCAGGAAGGGATGATCCTCGATGCAGCCCCAGTGGCGGCCATATAGCGCATCCGAACCGATGAAGTTGATCGCACCGGCAACGTAGCGCCCCTCACGTTTCGCCATGACAAGCAGCACATCATCAGCCATGCGCTCGCCGATCAGCGAATAGAACTTCCGCGTCAGGTAGGGCCTGCCCCACTTCCGACTGCCGGTATCCATGTAGAAGGCGAAGAACTGGTCCCAGATATCCTCGGTGAGATCGCTTCCGGTCAGCCAGTCGATCTCGATGCCGTGTTCCAGCGCCGCGCGACGTTCCTTTTTCAGTCCCTTGCGCTTGCGTGAAGAAAGGGCTTCGAGAAAATCGTCATGGTCGCGATAGCCGTCATTGATGAAGTGAAACTGCCGGTCGGTCCGGTGCAGGAAATCGCGCGACAGCAGAGCCGACAGATCATCCTCTTGCAGAAACGTGACATGGGCGGAAGAAACGCCAATCTTTTCCGTCACCTGCGCAAGACCGGAGGCGAGAAGCGGCTTGAAGCGCTTGGCCTCCATGGTTTCGGAAACAAGCAGCCGCGGCCCGGTCGCAGGCGTGAAGGGAACCGAACATTGCAGCTTCGGATAATAACGGCCGCCAGCCCGTTCGAATGCATCCGCCCAGCCGTGGTCGAACACATATTCGCCCTGGCTGTGGTTCTTCAGATAGGCCGGTACGGCACCGACGAGCGCGCCCGCGGCATCTTCGAGCAGCAGGTGATGTCCAAGCCAGCCGGTCTTTGCCGTTGCCGAGCCGGACTCCTCCATGGATGATAAAAAGGCGTATGATACGAACGGGTTGTAGTATTTTCCTGATGTATTGCGTGACGTCCCGGAAAGCCGTTTCCAGCTCTCCGGATCGATATCCCCCAGGGATTGCGCAACGCGTATGGAATAGTCTTCTGTCATGCCGTGGCGGAGGGGTTCTCTCTCGGGTCGAAACCTTCGAATGTCATCTGGTCCGCATATTTATAGGTAGTCGCGCGCGCATTTTCATCCCTCACCGTCCAGGTAATCACCGGAAGCCCGAGTTTTCTTTGCGCTTCGATAAAGCTGTTGGGAAGATGACCCCAGTGATAGGAGATGAAATCGAGCCCAAGCTGCATCGCTTCGTCGTGTTTGAAGAAGTCTTCCGGCTTGTCACCTTCGGCCGTCAAACCTAGTGGCCAGGGGGAGCCCGCAGCCTTCAAATCTTTCAGCAGGTGATGGTCGAAGCTCATCAGCGCCACGTGGCCCTTATAGCCTTCAAGGTCCTCCAGAACTGCCTCGGCAAAACCGTCATCGATGCCCTCACCTTCACGGCCCTTCAGCTCGATCACCAGCGGCACCTTGCCGCCGGTAAGCGCCAAAAGCTGCTTGAGGGTGGGGACCCGATCTTTGGTTTGACCAACGGCAAGCATGGCCAGTTCACCCGAGGTGCGTTCCCGCACGTCACCCGTGATGCCTGTCAGTCGAGCCATATCGTGGTCATGGAAAACCACCGGCACGCTGTCTGCGGCCAGCTGGACATCGCATTCAATGGCAAAGCCGGCTTCGATGGCGCGGGAAAAGGCGGAAAGCGTATTTTCCCAGACTGCCTTGTTGAGATCATGATAACCGCGATGGGCGACGGGCTGGGCCGTCAACCAGGAAAGCTTGAGGGTCATACGTCGATTTCCACGATCGCGTCGATCTCGACGGCGGCATTGAAGGGCAGGCAGGCCATGCCAACAGCGGCGCGGGCGTGCTTGCCGGCGTCACCGAGAGCATTGGCGAGAAGATTGGATGCGCCATTGATGACAAGGTGCTGTTCAACGAACTCAGGAACCGAGGCAACAAAACCGTTAAGCTTGAGGACGCGGCGGATTTTCGAGAGGTCGCCATTCAATGCGGCCTTGACCTGTGCGAGAATGTTGACGGCGCATAATTCGGCGGCGCGCTGGGCCGTAGCGACATCAACATCGCGGCCAACGAGGCCCGTCACCGCAATCTTGCCCGATTCCATCGGCAGTTGACCTGATACATAAAGCAGATTGCCGCTGATGGTGAAGGGAACGTAGTTTGCGGCTGGTGCTGCCGCGACAGGAAGCGTAAAGCCCAGTTCCTTGAGGCGGCCTTCGATGACGTCCGACATTTTCGTCTCCGGTTTTGTTGTAAATCCTTCAAGAATCCGGCATTCAGAAGATGTTGATCCAAAAGCCGGGCGGTTGCTTGTACAATATGAGCAGCGAGTCCAACAGGAGATATATTGCATGTTTGTCAGGACGCTTGGTTTCGTTGCCGCAACAGGGCTGATGACCGGCCTGTCAAACGCTGCCAGCGCCTTGCCCATTGCGGCTCCGGATCTTGTCGCCCATCGTGCCGTCTACGATCTCGAACTCAAGGATGCGTCTGATCGTTCCGGCATCGAGGGCATGACCGGCCGCATGGTCTATGAATTCACCGGCTCCGCCTGTCAGGGTTACAAGACGGATTTCCGCTTCGTGACGCAGATCAACACCGGCGATGCCGTTCGCATGACCGACCAGCAGACCAAGACCTTCGAGGATCTCACCGCGAAGAAATTCACTTTCGAGACCAAGTCCTACACCGACGACAAGCTGGACAAGGAAGTGCAGGGGGCCGCGACTGATGACAAGGATGGGGTGAAGGTCGATCTGAAACGTCCGGATGCGCGACAGGTCAATCTCGTCGCCAGCGAGTTTCCGACGCAGCACATGTTCCAGGTCATCGAAAACGCCAGACAGGGAAAACGCATCTTCGAATCGCGTATTTTCGACGGTTCGGATGACGGCGATGAAAGCCTGATCACGTCCACGCTGGTCGGCAAGTCGCAAATGCCGAAAGATGGAGATGCCGAAGCCGGCAAGGCTGGCGAATTCGCCAAGGCGGCATTCTGGCCGGTGACCATTGCCTATTACAACGACAAGACCGGCACCGACGCCCTGCCGATCTACCGTATGTCGTTCAAGCTCTATGAGAATGGAATCACCCGCGACCTGACGATGGATTACGGCGATTTTGTTCTGACGGGTAAGCTTGCGAAGCTTGATATTCTCAAGCCCGAAACCTGCGAAAACAAGCCGGTCCGCTGAAACGCGGCCATTTGCGCGGTTTTTTCGCATAATCGCTTGCATTTTTGCGCGGGCGACTGTATGCGGCTCACCATTCCACACGCGAAGCTTGGGATGTTCCGGGAGAAATCCGGTTCGTTCCGCCCGGTGGTGTCGATGAAAATCGGCGCTGTTCGCTTCGCGGGGGTTAAACCGGAAAAGGAGTAACAAGGCATGGCATTGCCCGATTTTTCTATGCGTCAGCTTCTCGAAGCTGGTGTTCACTTCGGCCACCAGACGCACCGCTGGAACCCGAAGATGAAGCCGTACATCTTCGGCGACCGTAACAACATCCACATCATCGATCTGGCTCAGACCGTTCCGATGCTGTCGCGCGCCCTTCAGGTCGTGTCCGACACCGTTGCCCGTGGCGGCCGCGTTCTGTTCGTTGGCACCAAGCGCCAGGCGTCCGAAATCATCGCCGACAGCGCAAAGCGTTCGGCTCAGTACTACGTCAACTCCCGCTGGCTCGGCGGCATGATGACAAACTGGAAGACGATTTCGAACTCGATCCAGCGTCTTCGCAAGGTTGACGAAATCCTGAACTCGGAAGCTTCCGGCTACTCCAAGAAAGAGCGCCTGAACCTCGAGCGCGAGCGCGAAAAGCTTGAAAAGGCTCTCGGCGGTATCCGCGATATGGGTGGCGTTCCGGACCTGATGTTCATCATCGACACCAACAAGGAAAAGATCGCGATCGAAGAAGCCAAGCGTCTTGGCATTCCGGTCGTTGCGATCATCGACTCGAACTGCGATCCGGATGCAATCGATTACCCGATCCCCGGCAACGACGACGCTTCGCGCGCAATCTCGCTGTACTGCGACCTGATTGCTCGCGCTGCCATCGACGGCATCGCACGTCAGCAGGGCTCTTCCGGCCGTGACATCGGCGCTTCGGAAGAAGCTCCGATCGAGCCTGCGCTCGAAGACGAGGCTGGCGCCTGATAAGGGTCTGTCGGGCGGCGAATTTCACGCCGCCTCATCGATCATGATCTGCAAGGCCGTCAAAGACCGTTCCGGGTTGACGGCCTTGTTCGTTTCAAATCGCTCCGCCGGTGATCGGCGTCCTGATGTGATTGAAACGTCCGGGGTGCTCATTCATCACCCTGTCACACTTTAGGGTAAATTCGTCACCCAAACATCGGCATGGCGATTTCCAGCCTGCTGACCGATTGAACAGACAAGAGGCAAACAATGACCGAAATCACAGCCGCAATGGTTAAGGAACTGCGCGAGAAGTCTGGCGCAGGTATGATGGACTGCAAGAAGGCTCTTGCTGAGACCAATGGCGACATGGAAGCAGCAATCGACTGGCTGCGCGCCAAGGGTATTGCCAAGGCTGACAAGAAGTCTGGCCGCACGGCTGCCGAAGGTCTCGTCGGTATCGCATCTGCCGGTCACAAGGCTGTTGTCGTCGAAATCAACTCGGAAACCGACTTCGTTGCTCGTAACGATGCCTTCCAGGACATCGTTCGCGGCGTTGCTGCCGTTGCTCTGACGACCGACGGCACTGTTGACGCGATTGCTGCTGCCACCTACCCGGCAACCGGCAAGTCCGTTTCGGACAGCATCAAGGACGCAATCGCCACCATCGGCGAAAACATGACGCTGCGCCGTTCGGCTGCGCTCGAAGTTGAGCACGGCGTTGTTGCAACCTACATCCACAACGCTGCTGGCGACGGCATCGGCAAGCTGGGCGTTCTGGTTGCCCTGAAGTCGGTTGGCGACAAGGCTGTTCTGACCTCGATCGGCCGTCAGGTTGCCATGCACATCGCTGCAACCAACCCGCTGGCGATTCGCGCTGAAGAAGTTGACGCTGCTGTTGCTGAGCGCGAGCGCAACGTCTTCATCGAACAGGCTCGTGAATCCGGCAAGCCGGAAGCAATCATCGAAAAGATGGTTGACGGCCGTATGCGCAAGTTCTTCGAAGAAGTTGCTCTTCTGTCGCAGGCTTTCGTTATCAACCCTGACCTGACGGTCGGCGCTGCTGTCAAGGAAGCCGAAAAGGAAGCCGGCGCAGCGATCGAAGTCACCGGCATGGTTCGCCTGCTGCTCGGCGAAGGCGTCGAGAAGGAAGAAAGCGATTTCGCTGCAGAAGTCGCCGCAGTCGCCAAGGGCTGATTATATTTACCCAATCTTGGGGAAACGGGAGGGCATCGCGTGACAACGCGGTGCCCTTCGTGTATCCGCGTTTCGGTTACATTTCCGAGGAGTCATGATGTCTTCCAAGCCGATCTATAAACGCGTCCTGCTCAAGGCTTCCGGTGAAGCCCTTATGGGTGACCAGGGTTTTGGTATCGATGTTGCGGTCGCCGACCGGATTGCCTCCGATATCGCTGAAGCAAGAGCAATGAATGTCGAAGTCGGCGTCGTCGTCGGCGGTGGCAATATTTTCCGCGGCGTTGCCGTTGCCTCCAAGGGTGGCGACCGCGTGACCGGTGACCACATGGGTATGCTGGCAACCGTCATCAATGCACTGGCGCTTGCAACGTCACTTCGAAAGCTCAGCATCGATACGGTCGTTCTCTCGGCCATTGCCATGCCTGAAATTTGCGAAAGCTTCTCGCAGCGCGCCGCTCTCCACCATCTGGCCCAGGGCCGCGGGGTGATTTTCGCAGGGGGCACGGGCAACCCGTTCTTCACGACCGACTCCGCAGCCGCCCTGCGTGCTGCCGAAATGGGCGCTGAAGCGATCTTCAAGGGAACGCAGGTCGATGGCATCTATTCGGCTGACCCGAAGAAGGACCCGACGGCAACCCGTTTCGATGAGTTGACCCACAGCGAGGTTCTCGGCAAGGGTCTGGCGGTCATGGACGTTGCAGCCGTGGCGCTTGCACGCGAAAACCACATTCCAATCATCGTTTTCTCGATTCACGAGAAGGGTGGCTTCGCACAGATATTGACCGGCGGCGGCCGTAAGACCATCGTGCACGACAAGTAATCGCAAACGAACGATGCCGCCTCGTGCGGAATACGGCCGCGATGGCCGACAGAGATGGAGTATCAAATGAGTGGTGTTGACCTCACCGATATCAAGCGCCGTATGGATGGTGCCATCAATGCATTCAAGAGCGATATCGCATCGCTGCGCACCGGCCGCGCATCGGCCAACATTCTCGACCCTGTCACGATTGACGCCTACGGCTCGCGCGTGCCGCTGAACCAGGTGGCCAACATCACCGTTCCGGAGCCGCGCATGCTCGGCGTCAACATCTGGGACAAGTCGATGGTCAACGCCGTCGACCGCGCCATCCGCGAATCCAACCTCGGCCTCAACCCGATCGTTGACGGTCAGAATCTGCGTATTCCGCTGCCTGAACTCAACGAAGAGCGCCGCAAATCGCTGGTCAAGGTTGCCCACGAATATTCCGAAAAGGCCAAGGTCGCGATTCGCCACGTTCGCCGCGATGGCATGGACGGTCTGAAAAAAGCCGAAAAGGATGGCGACATCGGTCAGGACGAAAGCCGTGGACAGTCGGAAAAAGTTCAGAAAATGACCGACGACACGATTTCGGAAATTGACCGCTTGCTTGGCGAGAAGGAAAAGGAAATCATGCAGGTCTGATCGCCAGGGCGACAGACACTGTATTTTATTCGTTTTAATTCCGCGCTGCCAATATTGGATCGATATGCCGACGACGACGATACGTTCCTCAGTTCCCGAGCACGTCGCCATCATCATGGATGGTAACGGGCGTTGGGCAAAGCAGCGCGGTCTTCCGCGAATCATGGGTCATCGCCGGGGCGTAGAAGCCGTTCGTGAAACGGTGCGCGCTGCCGGTGACTGCGGCATTTCCTATCTGACGCTGTTTGCCTTCTCGTCGGAAAACTGGCGTCGGCCGGAGTCCGAGGTCACGGATCTGATGGGCCTGCTGAAAGCCTTCATCCGTCGCGACCTTGCCGAGCTGCACCGTGAAAACGTGCGCGTCCGCATCATCGGTGATCGCGAGACTTTGAAAGCCGACATTCGCTCGCTTCTCGAGGAAGCCGAGCACATGACGCGTGATAACACCAAGCTGACGCTTGTTATCGCATTCAACTACGGAAGCCGCGACGAGATTGCCCGTGCGGCGGCCTCGCTTGCGCAGGATGTTGCCCAGGGCAAGCTCGATGCAGCCTCGATCACGCCGGAGATGATTTCGGGACGGCTCGACACGGCCGGCATCCCAGACCCGGATCTCATCATCCGCACCAGCGGTGAGGAGCGTCTGTCGAACTTCCTGCTCTGGCAGGCTGCCTATTCGGAGTTCCTCTTCGTTCCAGACTACTGGCCGGATTTCGACCGCCAGCATTTCTATTCTGCAATCGAGCAATATGCGACGCGTGATCGCCGTTTCGGCGGCTTGGCCGATCAGGTTGCTGTGGCAGGCGCCTGATGAGCCCTGAACTCCGTTTGCGGATCGTCTCCGCGATCGTCATGGCGGCGGTCATCCTCACTGCGACGTGGTACGGCGGCATTCTGTTCCGTATCGTCGCGGGCCTTCTGGCGATCCTCATCTATTATGAGTGGTCCTCGATCACGAGGCTGTCTGAAACAAACCCGACGGGCAATGCCTGGGGCTGGTTCTCGGTCGCTGTGATCGCCGGCAACACGATTTTCGGCGAGACATCGCTCGATCTGCCGCTTCTTTCCGGTTTTGCCCTGACCGCGGCGCTGTTTCCGATTCTGCGCGGCCAGAACTGGTGGCTGGTTGGTGGCATTGTCTATGCGGGGCTGAGCGCGATTTCGCTTGCCGCCATCCGCAGCGACGATCTCGATGGCTTCGTTTCGATCATCTTTATCTTCGCCGTTGTCTGGTCGACGGATATCCTCGCCTATTTTGTCGGTCGTGCCATTGGCGGGCCAAAGCTTGCACCGTCCATTTCGCCCGGCAAGACCTGGTCCGGCGCCATCGGCGGCACGGTTGCCGCGCTGATTGGCGGGGCGGGCGTGTCCATGGTCTATCATGGCCGGGTCGGCTTCGTGATTCTCGGGCTTGGTGTGGTGCTGTCCGTTTTCAGCCAGATCGGCGACCTTTTCGAATCCTTCGTGAAGCGGCGTTTTCAGGTGAAGGATTCCAGTCACCTCATTCCCGGTCACGGCGGTTTTATGGACCGGGTTGACGGTCTTGTTTTTGCCTGCTTTACCGTGTTCGTCATTGCTTTCGTGCATGCGGCGGTTACCGGCGATGCGCCCGGTTCACGCGGCGGCCTGTTGCCAGGTTTTTGAAGTGCGGCGGGTCATTGGAGTAAGAGGCTGAGTTATGAGCACAGTAATGGCTGCCACCGGGTTTCTGACCGGTTATATCATTCCATTCATCCTCGTTCTCTCGCTGCTAGTTTTCGTGCATGAGATGGGCCATTATCTGGTTGGACGCTGGTGCGGCATTCGCTCCACCGCCTTTTCCATCGGGTTCGGGCCTGAACTGATCGGTTTCACCGACAAGCGCGGCACGCGCTGGAAGATTTCCGCGATCCCGCTCGGCGGTTACGTGCGATTCTTCGGCGATGAGGATGCATCCAGCAAACCGGATAGCTCCGGCCTTTCCCACATGTCGCTTGAAGAGCGCGCCCAGACCCTGTCGGGCGCAAAGCTGTGGAAAAGAGCGGCCACTGTTGCGGCGGGCCCAATCGCCAACTTCATTCTGGCGATCCTGATCTTTGCCGTTCTGTTCGGGATCTACGGCCGTGTCATCGCTGACCCGGTTGTGGCCGAGGTGCGCGAAAACAGTGCGGCTGCGGCCGCAGGTGTTCTGGCCGGAGACCGGCTTGTCGCCATCGATAATGAAAAAGTGAAGACCTTTGAGGATGTGCGCCGTTACGTCGGCATCCGTCCGGGCACGCAGATCGTCGTGACGGTCGAGCGGGCAGGCGAGGAGCTTCGTCTGCCGATGGTTCCGACCCGCACTGAAACCACCGACCAGTTCGGCAACAAGCTGGAAATGGGTATCATCGGTATCGTCACCGATCAGAACAGCGGCAACTTCAGGCACATTACCTTCACGCCGACCGAGGCCTTGATTGAAGGCGTGCAGGAAACCGGCCACGTCATCACGGGAACGTTCAATTACATCGGAAATCTGGTGACTGGCCGCATGAATGCCGATCAGCTCGGCGGTCCGGTGCGGGTTGCGCAGGCGTCCGGCCAGATGGCGACGCTTGGCATTTCCGCCGTGATACAGCTTGCAGCCGTGCTTTCGGTGTCGATCGGTCTTCTCAATCTCATGCCTGTCCCGGTTCTGGACGGCGGGCATCTGGTGTTCTATGCAATCGAGGCGATCAGAGGCAGGCCGCTCGGTGCGGGCGCGCAGGAAGTTGCTTTCCGTATCGGACTTGCCATGATCTTCAGTCTGATGGTATTCGCAACTTGGAATGATATCAGCAGCTTGATCGGTTGAATGGGGTGTTTTATCGGTTTTGTTAGCGGCTTGTTTACCTTGTTTTTATGCCAAAGTGGCGAATGAGCCACTCTAGGTCACGAAGTAAACAGAAATTAACGTTCGCGCTTGCTTGTAGAGGAAAAGCAGGTAAAACGACGCAGATGGCCGGAGTCGGGTTCCGCCCGCTGAGGGACAACGTAAAAAGGTAAGAATTGAAATGAAGGCTGGTTCAAGATTTTTGAACGCGGTGTCGGCGGTTGCGCTGTCTGCTGGTGTTTCTTCGGTTGTAGGCCTGGGGGTGCTTGCTTCTGCGGGTGTTGCGAATGCCGCTGTCGTCAGCAGAATTGATGTTCGGGGTGCCGAAAGATCCGGTGCAGATTCCGTACGCTCCAATCTCACCATCGCGCCCGGACGCAACTTTTCCAATTCTGACATCGACGAGTCGGTGAAGCGTCTTTACGCCACCGGTTACTTCTCGAATGTCGCCATGCGCGTTTCTGGCAATACGCTGGTCGTGACCGTCAGCGAAAACCAGATGGTCAACCAGGTGGTTTTCAACGGCAACCGCAAGATCAAGGACGAGAAGCTTTCCGGCATCGTGTCGACGCAGCCGCTCGGTCCGTTCAACCAGGCGCTCGTTACGGCTGATATTGCCCGCATCAAGGAAGCTTACGCCGCCATCGGCCGTAGCGACATTGAAGTGACGACGCAGACCGTTTCCGTCGGCCAGGGCCGCGTGAATATCGCTTTCGTCATCAACGAAGGTGAGCGCACCAAGATCGGTCGCATCGATTTCGTTGGTAACAACGCTTACAGCGACGGCCGTCTGGCTGCCGTTATCAACACCAAGAAGTCCAACATGCTGTCGTTCCTGACGCGTAAGGACGTTTACAACGAGGACAAGCTGCGCGCCGACGAAGAGGCGCTGCGCCAGTTCTATTACAACCGTGGCTACGCCGACTTCCGCGTCGTGTCGTCCGAGGCTGTGCTGGACGAGTCCAAGAACGAGTACAACATCACCGTAACGGTCGATGAAGGTCAGCGTTACAACTTCGGTAATGTCGCGGTTGAATCGACTGTTCCGGGCGTTGACGGCACTGAACTGCAGGGTCTCGTAGAAACCCGCCAGGGCGGCACCTACAGCGCCAAGGAAGTTCAGCAGAGCATGGAGGCCATCAACAAGCGTGTTGCTGCCGAAGGTTACCCCTTCGCCCGCGTTACGCCGCGTGGCGACCGTGACATGAGCGGCAACACCGTTGGCGTTACCTACATCGTCGACCAGGGCGAACGCGCTTACGTCGAGCGTATCGAAATCCGCGGCAACACCCGCACACGCGACTACGTTATCCGTCGCGAATTCGATATCTCCGAAGGCGATGCTTTCAACCAGTCGATCATCACCTCCGCAAAGCGTCGTCTTGAAGCGCTTGGCTACTTCTCCAAGGTCAACGTTTCGACCGCCGGCGGCAGCGCCCCGGACCGCGTCGTGATCGTTGTCGACGTTGAAGATCAGCCGACCGGCTCCTTCGGTATCGGTGCTGGTTACTCGCAGAACGACGGCGTGCTGCTCGAAGCTTCGGTGGAAGAAAAGAACTTCCTCGGTCGCGGTCAGTACATCCGTATCGCTGCGGGCGCTGGCGAAGACGATGCGCGCAGCTACACGCTGTCCTTCACCGAGCCTTACTTCCTCGGTTATCGCCTTGCAGCCGGTTTCGATCTCTTCAAGAGCCAGACGAGCAGCGAAGACTACTACGATTACGACGAACAGGGCTTCACGCTGCGCGTTACCGCGCCGATCACCGAAGATCTGTCCACGACGTTCAAGTACACCTACAAGCAGATCAACTATGACGGCGAAGGCGATTGGGAGAACACTGCCAACCTCGCAGAGCCGTATCAGGAGCTGATCCGTGGCGGTGACTGGACACAGTCGATCATCGCAAACACGCTGAACTTCAACACGCTTGATGACCGCAACATGCCACGCGAAGGCTGGCAGGCGCAGCTCACCAACGAGTTTGCAGGTCTCGGTGGCGATTCCGAATACTACAAGATCTACGCCAAGGCGCGTTACTACCACACCTTCTCGGACGAGTACGACATCATCGGCTCGCTGACGGGTCAGGCTGGTCACGTGATGCCGACCAACGACAACCTGCTGGTCTTCGATCAGTTCAAGTTTGGTGGTCGTCAGGTTCGCGGCTTCGAGAACGACGGTATCGGTCCGCGTATCGGAAACGACTCCATCGGCGGCACGACCTACTTCGCAGCTTCTGCTGAAGTCACGGCTCCGATGCCTGGTATTCCGGAAGACTTCGGTCTGCGTCTCGCCGGCTTCGTTGATGCTGGTACCATGTACGGTAACAAGGTCTCCACGACCCAGACCGTTCAGGACGACAGCTCGATCCGTGCTTCCGCTGGTATCGGCGTCATGTGGGCATCGCCCTTCGGTCCGATCCGCGTCGACTATGCTGTTCCTTTCATGAAGGAAGACTACGACGAGGAACAGCGTTTCCGGTTTGGCATGTCCAACACTTTCTGATATCGGCAGTCCAGAACTGCAACTTTGAACGTTCTGGAGTTTCCGTCTGATGGAATACAACGGCTTTTTTCCGCCCCACGAAGGAATGCGATTGAAAGACATCGCAGACCATCTTGGGGCGGAACTGTCTGATGAGGCGGCTGGCGAGCGGATGGTGCGATCCGTGGCGCCCGTCTACCGGGCAAAATCCGACCAGCTCTGCTACATACTTTCCCGCAAGAACCGCGAGGAATTGCTGACCTGTGAAGCGGCTGCGGTCATTTGCGATGCGGCCCTGGCAAGCTCGATACCGCCCCATATCCCCGCTCTGATCTCGAAGACGCCGCACACGCTGTTTGCGCAGGCCGGCGCGCTTCTGCATCCTTCCGCCATGCGTCCTTCGACCTTCGGTCGTATGGACACGGCGATTTCGCCGTCCGCTCATGTCGATCCGTCGGCACGTCTGGAAGACGGCGTGGTTGTCGAGCCGTTTGCGGTGATCGGTGCTGAGGCACATATTGGTGCGGGCACCCGCATCGGGCCGGGCGCGATCATCGGCGCCAATGTGCAGATCGGTCGCGATTGCACGATTGCCGGCGGCGCCAGCATCGTTGCGGCACTGCTCGGTAACAATGTCATCATCCACAACGGTGCACGCATTGGCCAGGATGGTTTCGGTTATGCACCGGGTCCGCGTGGCATGCTCAAGATCGTTCAGATTGGCCGCGTCATCATTCAGGACAACGTCGAGATCGGCGCCAACACCACGGTTGATCGTGGCACGATGGATGATACCGTTATCGGCGAAGGCACCAAGATCGACAATCAGGTCCAGATTGGCCACAACGTTCGCATCGGCCGCCATTGCGGCATCGTCAGCAAGGTCGGCATTGCCGGAAGTACCCGCATCGGCGATGGCGTGATGATTGGCGGCGCAGCAGGCATCAACGGCCACATCACCATTGGTGACGGCGTACAGATTGCGGCAATGAGCGGCGTTGTTGCCGACGTGCCGCCCGGCGCGCGTTACGGCGGTACGCCGGCGCGTCCGATGAAGTATTTCCTGCGCGACATGGCCGACATTCTGGCCCGCGTCGAAGAACGTGATAAAAAAACAGGAGAAAAAAACAATGGCTGAAGAAACGACGACGACGCTTGGCGCGGCTGACATTCTTGAAGTGATGAAGCTGCTGCCGCATCGTTATCCGTTTTTGCTCATCGACAAGATCATCGAGATCAACGGTGACAATTCGGCAATCGGCATCAAGAACGTTACGGTCAACGAGCCGCACTTCACGGGTCACTTCCCGGATCGCCCGATCATGCCTGGCGTTCTGATCGTTGAAGCCATGGCCCAGACGGCCGGCGCGATCTGCGCGCGCAACCAGGGCGATGGCGGTTACCTCGTTTATTTCATGACCATCGACAACGCCCGTTTCCGCAAGCCGGTCGTTCCTGGCGACCGTCTGGAAATTCACGTTGCAAAGCAGCGCCAGCGCGGTAACGTCTGGAAGTTCCACTGCGAAGCGAAGGTGGATGGCGTGCTGGTCGCTGAGGCGGATGTCGGCGCGATGATGATCCCTGAGGATCAGCAATGAGCAAGATCGCGGCTTCGGCCACAATTCATCCGACAGCGGTCGTCGAAGACGGCGCTGTGATCGGAGAGAACGTTTCCATCGGTCCGTTCAGCTATGTCGGCCCGAAGGTGACGTTGCACAATGGTGTAAAGCTGTTGAACCATGCTGTCGTGACAGGCAACACGGTCATAGGCGAAGATTCCGTCATCTACCCCATGGCCGTTATCGGTGGCCCACCGCAGGCAATTCGCCACGACGGCTCAGAAACGACGCTGGAGGTCGGCGCACGCTGCACGATGCGCGAAGGCGTCACCATGAATGCCGGTAGCTCGGATGGCGGCGGCAAGACCGTTGTTGGCGATGACAACCTGTTCCTGGCCAACTCGCATGTCGCGCATGACTGCATCCTCGGCAGCCACATCGTTCTGTCGAATAACGTCATGCTGGCTGGTCACGTCACCGTCGGCGATCGCGCCATCCTCGGTGGCGGCTGCGCCGTCCATCAGTTTACCCGTATCGGCCGCCAGGCGTTTATCGGCGGGCTCGCGGCGGTCAATTACGATGTCATTCCCTACGGCATGCTGAATGGTAATCCCGGTATTCTCGGTGGCCTGAACGTTGTCGGCATGACGCGTGCTGGTATCGAGCGGGCAGACATTCACAAGGTTCGCCGTATCTTCAAGCAGGTCTTCGAAAGCGAAGGCGCGATCCGTGGTAACGCTGCGGCCATCGAGCGTGCGGATTTCGCTGATTGCCCGCAGGCGCTTGAGGTTCTCGACTTCATCCTGGCTGCAACCGATCGGCCGATTTCCTCGCCGAACCGGGGCAAATAAGCCGTGAAGGGCAGCGGACGCCTCGCCATTATTGCGGGCAGCGGGCAATTGCCGCTGTACGTGGCTGGCGCTGCGCGCGACATGGGTGAAAACCCGTTCGTTGTCCGTCTGCGCGATGATTCCCGCCTTGATTGGCAAGGCTTCGACAGCGCCGTCATCAGTGTCGGCGATGTCGCGGGCCTCGGCCGGTTGCTGAAAGACAAGGGCATAGACCGTGTCGTTCTCTCCGGCGCCGTAGCACGCCGCCCGGAGTGGCGCGAAATTCGCCCTTCGGCAAAGATACTGCTGCGCCTGCCGTCGATCGTCCGCACGCTTTTGTCCGGCGGTGACGACACCGTGCTGCAGATGGTCATCAAGATCATCGAAACGCTGGGTGCGCGGGTCATTGGCGCCCATGAGATTGCGCCCGGTCTTCTGGCCACCACCGGTCCCTTTGGCCTCCACAAGCCGCAGGAAGACGATCTGCGTGATATCCGCAAGGCGGCACAGGCTGCTCTGGCGCTAGGCACGCTTGATGTCGGGCAGGGCGCTGTCTCCGTTGGCGGGCGTATCGTGGCGCTCGAAGGTGTCGAGGGAACCGATGCCATGCTGGCGCGGGTTGCCGCGTTGCGTGCGGAGGGCCGTATTTCCGCGCGTCGCAAAGGTGTTCTCGTCAAGCTCTGCAAGCCGCAGCAGGATATCAGGGCCGATCTGCCGACAATCGGCGTAGAGACGGTCCAGAATGCTGCCAGAGCAGGCCTTGCCGGGATCGCGGTTGAATCGGGCAGAGCCCTGGTGCTGGATCGTGACGCCATGTTGCAGGCCGCCGATGCGCAAGGCATCTTCGTCTGCGGTATCGATACGTCACTGGATGGAGGCATGATGTGATGGGTGAAACCCTGAAGGTGGCCGTGATCGCGGGTGAAGTGTCCGGTGACCTCTTGGGAGCAGACCTGATCCGCGCCCTGAAGACCCAGTATGCAGGGCCGATCGAACTGGTCGGCGTGGGCGGCGAGGGGCTGGAAGCAGAAGGTCTCACCTCGTTTTTCGATTATTCTGAACTGTCGATCATGGGTTTCACGCAGGTTTTGAAGAAGCTGCCGAAGCTGATCGCCAGAATCAGGCAGACGGCCGAAGGCATCGTCGCGGCAAAACCCGATGTGCTGCTGATTATCGACAGCCCGGACTTTACCCATCGCGTCGCCAGAAAGGTGCGTCAGGCGTTGCCGGATCTGCCGGTCATCAACTATGTCTGCCCCAGTGTTTGGGCCTGGAAGGAGTATCGCGCTACCGCGATGCTCTCTTACGTCGATCACGTTCTCGCACTTCTGCCGTTCGAACCGGAAGCCATGAAACGGCTGGGTGGCCCGCCAACCACCTTCGTCGGCCATCGCCTCAGCGTTGATGCGGATTTGCTGGCCGTGCGGCAAAAGCGGGCAGGGCGTGCCTTGCCGGCGAAGGGCGAACCCCGAACCATTCTGCTGTTGCCCGGCTCACGCTCGACCGAGACCACGCGGCTGATGGAGCCGTTCCAGGATGCGGCAAAAGCCTTCGTGGAACGCAATGGCCCCACCCGCTTCGTCCTGCCGACCGTGCCGCGTCAGGAAAGCCGCATTCGCGAGCTGGCGGCGACGTGGCCGGACAACATCCGGCCTGAAATTGGCGTCGGCGCCGATTTCAAGTGGAAGGCCTTTGCCGAGGCCGATGCGGCCATTGCCGCATCCGGTACAGTCATTCTCGAACTGGCGCTCGCAACGGTTCCCACAATTTCCGTCTACAAGACTGACTGGATTTTCACCATGCTCAGCAAGCGCGTGAAAACCTGGACTGGCGCTTTGCCGAACCTGATTGCCGATTACGCGGTCGTGCCGGAATATTTCAACGAGGTCGTGCGCGCCGGTTCCATGCTGCGCTGGGCAGAGCGCCTGTCTTCCGACACGATGCAGCGCCAGGCCATGCTGGAAGGCTATGCGCTGGTGCAGGAGCGCTTGCGCACCGACGTGCCGCCGGGCGAAACCGGCGCCCGCATTCTTCTCGATGTTCTGAACGCACGCGGCGCCAGACACTGACATTTCAGCATTTCGGTTGAGCGGATATCGCAGAGAGCAAATCCTGCTGCGGCGAAGCTTGCCAATTCTGAACAGGCCTATCCGATCGTCCCGGAAGCGTTGCCGTAACTCGGGTCTTACCTTCTGCAGACCTTGCAAAGAAAAAGGCCGGCGGGTTTCCCCGTCGGCCTTTTTGATGGCTTGGTTGCCAGCGCTTAGCGCTTGGAAACCGGAACGTAGTCGCGCTTGCCGGCGCCCGTGTAGAGCTGGCGCGGACGGCCGATGCGCTGCTGCGGATCTTCGATCATTTCGTTCCACTGCGCGATCCAGCCAACGGTACGGGCCAGAGCGAACAGAACGGTGAACATGGTCGTGGGGAAGCCGAGAGCCTTCAGCGTAATGCCGGAGTAGAAGTCGACGTTCGGGTAGAGCTTCTTTTCGACGAAGTACGGATCGGACAGAGCGATCTTTTCCAGTTCCAGCGCAACCTGCATGATCGGATCGTCGGAGTTGCCGGTTGCTTCCAGCACTTCGTACATCGTCTTCTGCATGATCTTGGCGCGCGGATCGTAGTTCTTGTAGACGCGGTGGCCAAAGCCCATCAGACGGAACGGATCGTTCTTGTCCTTGGCGCGGGCAATGTACTCAGGAATACGGTCAACCGAGCCGATTTCGTTGAGCATGTTGAGCGCAGCTTCGTTCGCGCCACCATGTGCCGGGCCCCAGAGGCAGGCAATGCCAGCCGCGATACAGGCAAACGGGTTTGCACCCGAAGAACCGGCAAGACGAACCGTCGAGGTGGAAGCGTTCTGCTCGTGATCAGCGTGCAGGATGAAGATGCGATCCATGGCGCGGGCCAGAACCGGATCAACCTTGTATTCTTCGCACGGTACGGCAAAGCACATGTGCAGGAAGTTGGAGGCGTAATCCAGATCGTTCTTCGGGTAAACGAAGGGCTGACCGATGTGGTACTTGTAAGCCATGGCAGCGATCGTCGGCATCTTCGCGATCATGCGCAGCGAAGCGACCATGCGCTGATGCGGATCGGTGATGTCGGTCGAGTCGTGGTAGAAGGCCGAGAGCGCGCCAACGGTACCGCACATAACGGCCATCGGGTGTGCGTCACGACGGTAGCCGGTGAAGAATCGGCTCATCTGCTCATGCACCATGGTGTGGCGCGTTACGCGGGTGTCGAAGTCCTTCTTCTGTGCGGATGTCGGCAGTTCGCCGTAAAGCAGCAGATAGCAGGTCTCGAGGAAGTCGCCCTGTTCGGCGAGCTGCTCGATCGGATAGCCCCGGTGAAGCAGAACGCCTTCGTCGCCGTCGATGTAGGTGATCTTGGATTCACAGGAGGCCGTGGACGTGAAACCCGGGTCGTAGGTGAAAGACCCTGTGTGTTTGTACAGCGTGCCGATATCGACGACGTTTGGTCCGATCGTGCCTTCCCGTACCGGGAGTTCGACCTGTTTATCGCCAAGTGTCACTGTAGCGCTTTTTTCCGTCATACTGATCCTCCGAAAACATGCGGGTGGGGGCGCTGGGAAGCGCCCCGCGGTTAAGCGTCTGATGATTAGCTATATGATCCTTGCGCCAATGCCAAGCTATTCAAAGGTCAAATTGTGCATTGCAGTAAACCTGTTGCGCGCCTTCGTGCAGTTGGGTGAAGAGCCGATTAAATATCTCTGAACGACCCGTTAAAGCAAAAGATTGCAATCGTTAGCGATGAGCTGCACACTCCCTTCCAGTCCGGCAGGGGGCAGCGCGGATTGACCAGTCAAGGGGAAAAACAGCATTTCGGATATGCTGAAACGATGCAGGGTTCAGCTCCCGGCACGGCGGAGATTTTGTCACCGTTAAGGCGCTCGACAGACGCCGCCGCCGAGGCCGTGACAACAGCATTTCGTCGCCGCGACCGCACGGCCAGAATCGCGAGAAAATTCGCCGTTTCCGTCGAACACGAACGCGCCTTCGCCACCGAATTTCTTTTCATTCCCGTCTTTATCAGCGCTGGCGCGGTTTTATGGTTTTCCTTTGCTGAGTCCCCGTCATCCATTTTCGTGGCGCTGTTTTTCATCGTTGCGGCTGCATTGGCGCTTCTGCTTCGTCACCGCACCGGCTGGACGGCGAAGATATGTGCATTCGGCGCATTCGCGCTGCTCGGCATGCTGCTTGCGGATCTCGAAACGCGCCGTGCCGCAACCGTCATGCTCGATACGCCGGTTACCACGACCATCACCGGAACGGTGGAGCGCCGGGAGGTCGATGCGCGCGGATACTGGCGTTACATGATCGCCGTATCGGCAACCGAAGGTCCGACCTTGTCCCGACCGCCGGAAAAGGTCTCGGTGTTATCCCGCAGCAAGGGAGAAGCGATTGCCGTTGGCGGCATCATCGAGGGCAAGGCGCGGCTTTCGCCGCCTTCGGGCCCGGCTTTGCCCGGACTGAACGATTTCGCCTTCGCCTCCTATTTTCGAGGCATCGGCGCCACGGGCTTCTTTTATAGCGCACCGAAAGCGGTGTCGCTTGCCGGTGATGCCGGTGAGAAACCGCAGAGCTTCATGAAAGATGCCGGCACCTGGCTCTATCTTTTAAGAAGTGCCATTGCCGAACGTGTCCGCTCCGTTATCGGCGGAGATGCCGGTGCTTTCGCGGCGTCCATCATCACGGATGAGAGAAGCGCCATATCCGCCGATACGATGGAGGCGTTGCGTGTCTCGGGCCTTGCTCACATCGTTGCCATATCCGGCCTCAACATGGCGCTGGCATCGGGCATATTCTTCGTTGGCCTGCGGATTGGTTTCAGCCTGTTCCCGGCCTTCGCGCAGCGCTGGCCCGTCAAGAAGATCGCTGCCTTCCTGGCGCTGCTGATGACGCTTGCCTATTACCTGATCTCCGGCTTTGCCGTTTCGGCGGAGCGCGCCTGGCTGATGATGTCGGTTCTGCTGATCGCCGTGCTGTTCGACAAGCCGGCGCTCAGCATGCGCAATGTCGCCTTGTCGGCCCTCATCATTCTGGCTTTTTCGCCATCGGAAGTCATGGGGCCGAGTTTCCAGATGTCTTTTGCCGCAACCATTGCGCTGGTTTCAGCCTATGCCTTCTGGAGCCGTTGGCGGGTGGATCGCGAGCGGCTGTTCGTCGGTCAGAAACCGGCATGGATGAAGGTCAGTGAAGCGGCCATCGCCATTGTCGGCGGCGTGGTCGTGACATCGTTGATCGGCGGCCTGTCGACGGCTGTCTATTCCATCGAACATTTTCATCGTGTCACCACCTATGGACTTGCGGCAAACCTCGCCGCCATGCCTGTCATGTCGCTGATTGTCATGCCTTTCGGCCTGATTGGCATGCTGCTGATGCCCTTCGGGCTGGATGCGCCGTTCCTGAAGGTCATGGGCTATGGCATGGCCATGGTGATTGAAATCGCCGATGGCGTCGCCTCATGGGGCGGCAGTGCCGCAATCGGCCGCCAGCATGGCTGGTTTCTGGCGCTTTCCACGGCAGGGTTCCTGCTGCTCTCGCTGTTTCGCACGCGGCTTGCCCTGTCAGGCATTCCCCTGCTGTTTCTGGCTTTCGGCCTCTCTGTGGCCGAACATCACCGCCCGAGGCCCGATCTTCTGATCTATGAGGATGGAACGCTGGTCGGGCTGGTCGGGGAGAACACGGTGGCTACGACCAAGACACGACCTTCCGGTTTTGTATACGACCAATGGTCCCGCGCCTTGCTGCTGCCGGAAAAAACCGTCTCACCGATCTTTCTCAAGACCGAGAAAAAGACGGAGGAGACCAATCAGCAGAGCGCCCAGAGCCGGCGCCTTTCCGATGAGCAAAGGACGAAGGCGATTGAGGATATCGGCAAGGCGCTGGCCGCAGCGGGCGAGGGCTTTACCTGCCACAGAGGTCTCTGGTGCGCTGCCCGCAGCGCCAAGGGCCAGCGCATCCTCGTTCTCGAGGATACGTCGCTGACCGGGGCAGCCTGCGATATTGCCGATATCATCGTCACCAGCAGACGAGCCTCATTCCAGCAGTGCCGTTCGGGCGCGGTTCTGTTCAGCCGCGATGTCCTGCGGCGCATCGGTTCGGTGGAAATTACGCTGTCTCATGAGAATGAAAGCGGGCCGATTGCACGGTTGTCGACGGCTATGGCCGGTACGAACCGCGCCTGGAGCGAACACCGCTCCTATGACTGGAAAACCCGGTCGTTTGACCGGGAGACATCTGAAACGATCGAAGAACTGGTTGCGGCGACGCCATAAGGGCCGCCGCACCAATGACGATTTCTCAAGCCTGGCTGCGCAGATCGGCAACCACGGTTGAGACTTCGCGTATCTCCTGTTCATGCGGTTCGTCGCGCCAGATTTCCTTCAGGCCGGCGTCGTACCAGTCGCGCATCGCCGGAAGGGCGAGAAGACGCTCCAGATAGGCTTTTGCCGCCGGTGAAAGGTCGCCGCCAAAGGACTGAAAACGGAACGCCACGGGTGAGAAGAAGGCGTCGACTGCGGTAAACTCCGCACCGGCCAGATAAGGGCCGCCAAAGCGGGAGAGCCCTTCGCTCCACAGTGCGTCGATCCGAGCAATATCCGCCGCAAGACCCTTGTTGTCCGGGTTGGGCGTGGCACGGATGCCGACGCACATGGGGTAGAAGTTGCGCAACGAGAAAAAGCCGGCATGCATTTCGCTGGCCGCGGACCGCGACCATGCGCGGGCGATGGCATCAGCGGCCCAGACGCCATCATGCCGTTCCGCCAGATATTCGACGATCGAAAGCGATTCCCACACCGTCGTCGTGCCATCCACCAGACACGGCACCTTGCCGGTTGGCGAAAAGGTGGTGAAGGGCACATCCTGCCCGAATGGCACGAGCTTTTCGTTGAAGTCGATGCCCAGCGTGCGCATCAGCACCCACGGTCGCAGCGACCAGGACGAGTAGTTCTTGTTGGCGATATAAAGATCGTACATGGCATGCTCCCCGATATGATCTGGCTTTCTTACGACCAGGATACACGCTTCGAATATCGAAAATATTCCATGGCTCCCATAAGCCGAAATGATGGGTCGGCTCGAAGCGAGCCGTTACACCAGATCATGCAATCAGACCGGCACGCTGTCATCCAGCGAAGCAGGCGAGTTCAGTCGAAATCAGATCGTCTGATCCACGCGCTTCCTCATCGTTCTCTCGTACCAACAAATGCCGACCGGACTGGCTCAGCTTCTGTTGTGAAGGATCAACGTCGCTCGATGAGATCCTTGCGGGAGCGCTCCGGCAGGCGGTGTCTCGTCAGACAAAAACGCAGCCAATCTCACGATTTATTCGGCAGGACTATCCAGCACCCGACCAATCTCTCGCCATCATGCCGAAGATCGTTCATGTCCCTGCCGAGATAAAGCCGATGCTCAAGACCCGGTTCCACACCGGACCTGTGTTTCAGCCCTTTATGGGCTCGGCGCAGAACGCCGCAAATGACACAATCCATTGTGCCACGCCCAAAAGCAAAACCGCCAGCCAATGGCCAGCGGTTCAAGCGTCGATACAGATCGATGCGGCGTTAGTGATAACGCCGGATAAGGCCAACCAGCTTCCCCTGGATTTTAACCCGGTCAGGTCCGAAGATACGGGTTTCATAGGCCGGGTTTGCAGCCTCGAGCGCAATCGAAGCGCCCTTGCGGCGGAAGCGTTTCAGCGTTGCCTCTTCGTCATCCACCAGTGCCACAACGATGTCGCCCGGATTGGCCGTGCTGCCATCGCGAATGATGACGGTATCGCCATCAAAGATACCGGCCTCGATCATCGAGTCGCCCTTGACCTCCAGCGCGTAGTGTTCGCCAGAACCCAGCATGTCCACAGGCACAGCCACGTCATGCGTGTTGTTCTGGATCGCCGAAATCGGCACACCGGCCGCGATACGGCCCATGACGGGAACATTGACCGCACCGGCAAAATCATTGCTGGCGGGTTTCAGCGATGGGGCAGGGGCTGGTTCAGGCGCCTTCGGCTTGCCAAGGCTGCCTTCGATAACGCTTGGCGAGAAGCCGCGTTGCGGTTTCAGGCCGGGCGAATAGGCCTCGGGCAGCTTGATGACTTCAAGTGCGCGCGCCCTGTTCGGTAGCCGGCGAATAAAACCGCGTTCTTCAAGCGCGGTGATCAACCGGTGGATACCGGATTTGGAAGCAAGATCGAGTGCATCCTTCATTTCATCGAAGGACGGCGGCACGCCGGATTCTTTCATTCGCTCATGAATGAAGAGAAGCAATTCCTGTTGTTTGCGCGTCAGCATGAGGAAAACACCCTTGAGAATCGCATCGGAAAGTTGCGAAACAAATACAGAACGAACACTATATGTTCCATATGTGTTCTGCAATCCCCTAAAATTTCGTGAAACTGCAATCGGTTATTTTGATGAGTGACGCGTTTTGTTCCGGTTGTGTGTCCCAGGCCCCCGAAACAGCGTTTCAGGCAGATTGATCCAGCTCTAATGCGCGTTACGCAACCTCACGTCGGCCAGCGCACCAATGCTTCGCGGCCAGCTTCCGTCAAACCATAGACGCCCCGCTCAAGCCGTTCGAACCAGCCATAGACGTTCGATTGCAATATCTTGCCGGCATCGGGGGCGTTCAATTTCACGTCACGAAGCCGGAGCGGTCCTTCGGAGAGCGCTTTCGCACATCCCAGCGCCTGCTGGCGATAGGCTGTCATCTGCGGCATGCGTGTGCTGCCGCCAAGGACAGGATCGCCCTTGCGTTTCTGGTGTTCGCGCATCAGCCGCGAGCGTCGTTTCGGGTTGGTGCGCGGCATCGGCGATACCGAGCTGACGATGACACTGACATGACCGCCTTCGGAGACGGCAAGCATGCCAATTCCCAGCCGTCGGCAAAGATCGCGGTAACGCTTGTCGGTCTCGCGACCTCGGCCACTGACAGACATTTTTGCCGCGATCCAGACTTCGTCGGATATTGCGGCACGATCGATCGCCTGAAGGATCAGCTCGAGATTGAAGGCGAGTTTCAGTTCGCACACCACCACCACAGGCGGATCATCGTCACTCAGTCCGACAAGGTCGCAGCCGCCGATTTCGCCCTTTACCGTATAGCCGGCTTTTTCAAGGAAGGCTTTCACAGGGTGGTAGAGGGAGGTTTCCATGCGGGCACTCGGAAAAAAGAATCGTCTGGCGACCATACAGCAAGACGGTGCTGGATCACGACACCCCTTGAAAACCGAGGGGCGCCACCTCATCTAGGGATCATCACCCGTTATCGATGGCTTGCAGCAGTGGTTTTTCGCGCGCAATGCTGTCCGGGTCTGCAAAGGGCGCTCTCCAGAAACGGATCGAGCGCCCTTTGTGTTTCTACGCGTCTTATTCTGCGCTCCCCGGAGAGACATTCTGCGGGTGTTCCACCTGCCGTTGCTTGATGGTTGCAGGAGTTTGCTGAGATAAAGTTGTCGTGAAAATGGGCTATTACCGGTGATTGTGGTTTTCGTAGAAGTTGTCGTCTCAAGCTTTGGGGGAAAGGGGAATGGCAGGGGAAAGGTCAGGACTGCGACCAGATACGATACAAGCAATCAAACGACGGATAGCGGCAACCCGCGAAAAACGCTCTGACCTCAGAGAGCTTGTCGCTGACGGCAAATGGCTGGAAGCCGAACCCGATCCGACACGCGCCATCGCCTACACGCAGCGGGTCGACCGAAAGGCCGGTCACGCCGAGGCGCAGGTTGGCACGAATGACTTCCAGCCGGCTGCTTTCCTAACGGAAGGTTCGCGAGCCATGAAGGCTGTCGCACGCGTGGCGGTGGAAACCGCTCTAGAATCGCAGACCGGTACCGGTTTCCTGATCAGCCCTCGTTTGTTCCTGACCAATCAACACGTCATCCATGACGAAAGCGTCGCCTACGACACACAGATCGTCTTCGATGACGAACTTGACGATACCGGTAAACCGCGCGCCGTAACCAAGTTCCGTCTCGACCCCGACAGCTTCTTCCTTTCGTCGGATGAAAAGGAACTCGATTACGCGCTTGTCGCGGTTGGAGAACGTGTTGAGGGCACCGGCGCGTTATCTGATTTTGGCTATGCTGCCTTGAGCATGACGCCCGATCGCCATCGGCTGGGCACCTATGCCAATATCGTCCAGCATCCGAATGGCCAGCGAAAAAGCCTCGTGCTGCGCAACAACCTCATCGTTGAACGTGACGAGGACGATGGTGTTCTGCTCTATGAGACGGACACGTTGAAGGGATCATCTGGCGCGCCTGTCTTCAATGATCTCTGGGATGTGATCGCGCTCCACCATTACGGCGAGGTCGAGAACCCTGCCAGTGCAAAGGATGCATCGAAGCCGAGGCTGGTCAACGAAGGCATCCGGATCAGCAGCATCTATGGCGACCTGAGTTCGAAAATGGACAGTCTCTCCGGCCAGAGGCGCGCCTTGCTTGGTAATGCCCTTGTCCTCTGGAAAGACGATGTCCCCGTCGAAAAAGAGCTCAGCCCCTTTCCCACACGTCATGACGGCGTCGATGTCGCCGGCGCCATGGAGGCATTGTCGACACGCGTGTTTCGGTCACAGGAGGATGAGATGGATCATGCAGATGAAGAGGCCACGATCGTCGTTCCGCTTGAGGTCACCTTGCGTGTCGGTGAGGTGAGGAAAGGCAGTGCCCTGATCGATGCTGATCCCACCGAACGAACACTGACAACTGCGCCACGCGCAAAGGCGGAGGCAGCCAGGATCGATCGGGATTACTCGACACGCGGCGGCTTCCAGTCGGATTTTGTTCCCGGCATCGAACTCAGTCTCCAGGAGATCGTCGCGCCGGTGAAGGGGACAATTGCGCCCACGCGCGCGGCGATAAAAGGGCATTTCAAAGGCGAGCTGCCCTACGAAAACTTCAGCGTTGTCATGCATGACACGCGCAGGATCGCGATCCTGACTGCCACCAACATCGATGGCGAAAGCTACATCGCCATCAACAGGGAAACCGGCCTGCCGACCGAAATTCAGCCCAGCCGTGAGGGGGACACTTGGTACAAGGATACCCGGATCGATGAAGAGTATACCCTGACCAACGATTTCTATGGCGAATGGAGCACCTATTTCGACCGTGGGCATCTGACGCGCCGAAATGATCCGACTTGGGGACCGAACGCCCGCCGGGCCAATTACGACACGTTCCACTTCACCAATGCCGCTCCCCAACACTGGAAATTCAACCAGACGATCGAGTTCTGGCAGGGCATAGAGCGATACGTCCTCGAACAGGGGCTGTGGGAGACTGGCCTGAAAAGGCGACTTGCGGTTCTGCAGGGGCCGCTGTTCGATGCGCCGGTGCCGCAATATGCTGATGACGTGCTCGTACCAAACGCGTTCTGGAAGATCATTGTCTGGAATGGAGCAAGCGGTCTGAAGGCGGTTGGACTGGTTGCAGACCAGACCCGCGTGCTGCCGATCAAGCGCCCGAAATCGCACAGGCGACCTGACCAAAATGAACGCGCCGACGTGCAAGAGTTTCGTTCGACGATAGAGGATATCTCGAAACGGTCCGGTCTCGATTTTTCCGCACTGGTGCCTCACGACACGGCTGGAGCGGATTTGCCCAAGGTTGGCGAAGCGCGTGAACTGATAAGGAATTTCGAGCAGTTTCGGG
>JAEXMK010000066.1 GCA_023444445.1 Pseudomonadota bacterium
TCGAGCGTGTGCTGCCTCTTTCTTCTCCCCGCCGGGGAGAAGGTGGCCCGAAGGGTCGGATGAGGGGGCAACGTTGCCGGATTTCGGAGAGCTTGCCCCCTCATCCCGCTGCCGCGACCTTCTCCCCGGCGGGGAGAAGAAACAAGCGGCACTTGCTCGCTCCACATGGTTGCCTGACGCCATTTCGGCCGAATGCGAATGACCTCTGGAGTGCCCGGTGCCGAACCTAGACACAACCACCCTGCTTCTGATCCTCGCGACCTTCATCGTTGCCGGCATCGTCAAGGGGGTGACCGGCATGGGACTGCCCACCGTCGCCATGGGCGTGCTCGGCCTTTTCATGCCTCCGGTTATCGCCGCCGGCCTGCTCATCCTGCCCTCCTTCGTCACCAATATCTGGCAATTGCTGGCTGGGCCTGATTTCCGTTCTATCATCAGGCGGTTATGGCCGATGATGGTGGCCATCGTGATTGGAACGCTGCTCGGCATCCGGTTGATGACGGCGGGCACCGGCGCCTGGACCACCTCCGCACTCGGACTTTGCCTTGCGGCATACGCTGCCTATAGCCTCTTCGCCAAGCCTCTTTCTGTTCCGCAAAGGCTGGAGTCCAAGCTTTCGCCCGCCATAGGGCTGACGACTGGCCTGCTGACAGGCGGCACCGGCATTTTCGTTGTTCCAGCCGTGCCCTATATCCAGTCCCTCGGTTTTGCCCGCGGCGATCTCGTGCAGGCGCTCGGTCTTTCCTTCACTGTCTCAACAATCTCGCTCGCCGCTGGCCTTGCCGCACAAGGCGCCTTCCACGTCGAGCATCTGTCGCTGTCGACAGTTGCCGTTCTGCCTGCGCTGATCGGCATGTGGCTGGGCCAAAAAATCCGCCATATCGTCCGCCCGGCGACATTTCGGCGCTGGTTTCTTATCTGCCTGCTTCTGCTGGGCGCGGAGCTATTCCTTAGGGCGTTCTACTGACGTCGCTTACCCTCGCGTAGTGGTTCGATCACGTCGTAAGCCACGATTGTCTCGTCTTCGGTACCCTCATCATAAATCTTGGCAAGCGTAACCTGCAAATCAGGCGAGTAGACAGCGGTCCATTTTTCATAACTCTCGCCATTCTTTCGCACCTCCACCAAAACGTAGTAAACGATATAGTTGCAAAATCTGACAGGGAAGGCGCGCTGCTTCGTCACAGTCATCTCAAGCGACCAGATGTCGTTGGCCTCGCCTGCGTCAAGAGGCAGAAACTCGAAAGACCGGCGTGCGCCGACATCCATCGGCCAAAACGCCTCAAGGTCGGACGTAAAATAATAGTCGTAGTTTCCTTCATCTCCCAAGCCGGCGAGAGCGATCAATCCTCGATATAGAAACTGCTTTTGCGACCCGGCACCGTTGAAATCGTGGTCAACCCGGGCGATCCGCCCTGCCGACTTGACCTCACTTATTACCCCCTCGCGACGCAGGACAAATCCATCGCTGAGTTGCGTAGCCGAGGGGCACGCGGCCGAGACAGCAGGGGCCGATAACAAAAATACCAAGTAGATAAACATCATTATAGTCTTCATAGTATTATTATTTACCAAAGAATATTAGTATTATTAAATATTTATCTTAATATTCTAAGTAAAAATTCGGAGAATATCAAAATATTTCCGACCGTCAAAAACCAACTGCATGTCCATCTTTATCGTCGCGCGGAGCGCTTGGTCATGTTATGTGAAGCCATCATTCAGATGTGAAGGCTTTATCCATGGGCAAAATCCTGACCATAGCGGACCTGAAAAACCGGGCGCAACGACGTGTGCCAAAGATGTTTTTCGACTACGCCGATAGCGGCGCGTGGACGGAAAGCACCTACCGCGCCAATGAGGATGATTTTGCCAAGATAAAGCTGCGCCAGCGCGTGCTGGTGGATATGACCGACAGGTCGCTGGCCACCGAAATGGTCGGCGAGAAGGTGTCCATGCCGGTCGCGCTCTCCCCCACCGGCCTTACGGGCATGCAGCATGCCGATGGCGAAATGCTGGCCGCCAAGGCCGCTGAGGAATTCGGCGTGCCCTTCACGCTGTCGACCATGAGCATCTGCTCCATCGAGGATGTCGCCTCGGCTACCTCGAAACCCTTCTGGTTCCAGCTATACGTGATGAAGGACCGCGACTTCGTCAACAATCTGATCGACCGCGCCAAGGCAGCCGGGTGCTCTGCGCTGGTGCTGACGCTCGACCTGCAGATCCTTGGTCAGCGGCACAAGGATCTGCGCAATGGCCTCTCGGCTCCGCCAAAATTCACGCCGAAACATATCTGGCAGATGGCGACCCGGCCCAAATGGTGCCTGGACATGGCGCGCACCAAGCGCCGCAGCTTCGGTAACATCGTCGGCCACGCCAAAAACGTCTCCGACCTCTCGTCGCTCTCCTCCTGGACGGCGGAACAGTTCGATCCGCGTTTGTCCTGGAAAGACGTGGAATGGATCAAGGAGCGCTGGGGCGGCAAGCTTATCCTCAAGGGTATCCTTGACGAGGAAGATGCGCGCGCCTCGCTCGATACCGGCGCGGACGCCATCATCGTCTCCAACCACGGCGGTCGCCAGCTCGACGGCGCGCATTCCTCGATAGCCATGCTGCCGAGGATCGTCGATGCCGTTGGCGACAGGGTCGAGGTGCACATGGATGGCGGCATCCGCTCCGGTCAGGATGTGCTGAAGGCCGTGGCGCTGGGCGCCAAGGGCACCTATATCGGCCGGCCCTTTCTCTATGGCCTCGGTGCGGATGGCAAGCAGGGCGTGACGACCGCGCTCGAGATCATCCGCAAGGAAATGGATGTCAGCATGGCGCTATGCGGCAAAAGGCTGATTACGGACGTGGATCGCAGCATTCTGGCATGATGGTGACGTCGAGTAGATGGGCAGAGCTTCAGAGCCGATGCGTTATAAAGTCCCGCCCTACGCTGCCTCCCTCATCCCTGTGCCTGTCACAGGGATCTAGCCAGCCCAAGTCCTTGGGTTGAAAGCAGTCTTTCGGTCGCGAGCCGGCTGGAAACCTGTGACAAGCACAGGAAAGAGGTTGAGGAGATGCCCCAGTACATAGAACCTTTGTGCCGTGTACTAAGGCATCGAAATGCCTAATAGATCACCGACTACCCTGGCCAGCCTCAAAAGCTCTGCTAATAATTTCAGGGTAAGGCTGGCATTCTCAAAAGAAAAGAGATTACGCCCCGGACGTTTTGTGTTTTCCGTCAAAGGCTTCTTGAATTGCTTGGATAATTTTTTGCGCACGCGCCATCCTCTCGGGAATAGCACTCATGCGCATGTGGAACCTTCCACACTCTTATAAAGAGAACATTCGAAGAACACCAGACGTTATCGTCGAAGATCGCTAAAAAATTTCAATGCCCCACCGTCTTCGAAAACACATTCACAATCACCACCCCCGTCACGATAAACCCGAGGCCGACGACGGCGGCGATATCCAGCGTCTGGCGGAAAACGAAATAACCGATGGCCGAAATTAGCACGATGCCGAGCCCACTCCAGATCGCGTAGGCCACACCGACCGGCAGCGCCCGCAACGTGAACGAGAGGAGATAAAAGGCTGCGCCGTAAAACAGCGCCATCAGCACCGTTGGCAACAACCTGGTGAACTGCTGCGATTGCTGCAGAAAGGAAGTTGCGATGACCTCGCAGACGATAGCCGCTACAAGCGCCCCATAGGTCAAAACAGCCGCGTTCATCGTTCCACTTCCTTTTTCGTCTGCGCGATCATCCTGGCCCTCAGAGCCGCCCTGTCGCCGCCCGCTTTGCCATCATCGGCCAGTAGATCGGCAAACCAGATCCCGTCAGCCGCAAGCCGCACCATCTCCAGTACCACCCCATCATCCGTTTCTTTATGACGGGCAAGACGTCCCTCAATCCAGCTGTTCCACATGCGCCGAAGCGACGGTTCGCCGACCATGGAAACCGAGATCGCTGCCCATTGCCTGCCCGAATCCCTGCTCCGATCCGAGAAAACCGCATTCACATAGGCTCTTGTGAAGCTCCCAAAAGCTTCACAATCCTGTGAGACGAGGTCGTCGATCTCAGCGTCCAGAGCCGACAGAAGGTCAGTCATCACCGCTTCCAGCAGCGCCTGCTTGGAGGGAAAATGATGAAACAACCCACCCTTCGTCACCCCGGCCGCATCGGCCACCGCCTGCACGGAAAGCGCCGCAATACCCTGCTCGGCAGCGAGTTTCGCCGCGCAGTCGAGAAGATTGCGGCGAACGATTTCGGGCTGCTTTTTCCGCTCATGTGCATTTTTCATGGTGGCGAACATACCGGATGGTTGGTTTCTTTGCAAGGAAATTGTGGGGGCTACGACCGGCTTGAAATTCATACTTAATTAAGCATGAAAGAGATCTCTAAAGTTTTAGCGGTTTTGTTGCCGGAAAGTGTCAGTAAAACTTCGCCCATCGCGGCGATCGAACAAAAGGGGTGAACTATGTCGGGAATGATCAAACGGGGAATGGCGGGTGCCTGGATTTTCGCACTCGCCTTCTTTTGCGCGATCCTCTCGCTCCATGCGTCGCCGGCGCAGGCGGGCTATGCCCATTTCATCATGGATGCCAATACCGGCAAGGTTCTGGCCGCCCGCAATGCCGATGTGCTGAACCACCCCGCCTCGCTCACCAAGATGATGACGCTTTACTTGACCTTTGAGGCGCTGCATGCCGGCAAACTTCGCTGGGACCAGAAGATAACCATGTCCAAGAATGGGGCATCGGTCATCCCCTCGAAGCTCTATGTGCGTCAGGGCCAGACCTTCACCGTGCGCGAGGCCGTTTACGGCATGATTGTCAAATCCGCCAATGACATGGCCGAAGGCATGGGCGATCACCTCGGCGGCTCCGAGGCACGGTTCGCCGAGATGATGACCCGCAAGGCCCGCCAGCTCGGCATGACCAAAACGGTGTTCCGCAACGCGTCCGGCCTGCCCAACAAGTCGCAGGTGACGACGGCGCGCGACATGGCAAAGCTCGGCTTGGCGCTGCAGCGCGACTTTCCCAAGGAATACGGCCTCTTCGCTATGGAATCCTTCAGCTTCCGGGGCAAACGCATCCGCGGCCACAACAATCTGATGTATCGTTATCAGGGCATGGACGGCATCAAGACCGGTTACACCAATGCCTCCGGCTTCAACCTCGTCAGCGCCATCAATCACAATGGCCGCCGCATCGTCGGCGTCGTGCTGGGGGGCAAGACCGCGCGCAGCCGCGATGCGCAGATGGCCGCCCTTCTCGACAAGGCCATGCCGCAGGCATCGAGAAGCCGCAACACCGAACAGCTCGTCGCCAGCGCCAATGTCAGCCGCACCTTCGATGTCGCCGCCGCCGTGCCGCCCGCAGCCGTGCCGCTACCCATGTTTGCCGAACGCCGCGCCGACCCCGTCGCCATGCAGATCGCCACGGCCAACAGCCAGATGGCCGATATGATGCAGGTCTCCGCCATTCCAAGGCCTGCCCCCGCCACCGCTACGACCGGACAGAGGAGCCGCTGGGAAGTGCAGATCGCCGCAACCGACAGCGAAGCTGCGGCGCGCTCACTGCTTGCCAGTGCCCGTTCCAATATCGGCAGCTATGGCGGGATCGCCCCCTATACCGAAGCCGTGCAAAGCGGCTCGGCAACGCTCTACCGCGCCCGTTTCACCGGCTTCGAAGACCAGTCTTCGGCCGTATCCGCGTGCAAGGAGCTGAAGGCCCAGTCCTATGCCTGCGTAGTGATGAACAGCGAGGGGTGAAGATCAATAGTGGAAACGGCATTGATGAATGATCAGTACTGCCTTTTCACCTTCGCCGCGAAGCTCATAGACAAGGCGATGCTCTTGCGAGATCCGGCGTGACCACAGGCCCTTCAACTGGAAACGCAGGGGTTCGGGTTTTCCGATGCCCTCGAATGGATGCCGCCGGCAGTTTTTTATGAGTTCGTTGATGCGTTCAAGCATCTTTCGATCGTATTTCTGCCAGTGAAGATAGTCTTCCCAGCCTTCGTGGCTCCAGCCGAGAGCAATCGAGCCCTTTTGCTGCATGAGAGTTTCTCCTGATAGAAGCTCGCACTCATGCGCGATGGGTTTGAAAAATCAGTCGATCAGATCGTGGCTTTCGAAAACGCCGCCATCCACGTCGGACATCGACTTTCTAAGTCTGGCGAAATTCCCAGGTGACGAGCAGAGATGCAAGGTTTCCATCAAGCCTTCATATTCGTCCTTATCGATAAGAACGGCGGACGGCTTGTCGCGCCGCACGATTTCCACAGTCACACGGTCTTGCGATACTTCATCTAGAAGCGATGCAAGGGATTCGCGCGCTTTTGAAAATATAACGGTACGCATGGGTGAACCTCTACAAGAGTTGTACAATAAATAGTACAACTACGTGAATTGTTCAAGTCTCTTTGCGAAGCCAGCCGCTCGCCAGCGCATCGGCCAGATAAGGAATGCCGTTAACCCGCGCCATTTCCGACATGGCAAGATTGTCGTAGCGGATATTCCGGAAATGAACCTGCCAGCCACGCCCGGTCTCTTCCAGCACGGCATAGGTGGCAAGCGGATGCCCGGCCTCGACATGATGGTCAAAAGGCGTGTCATCCTTCCAGCCGGGGCAGCCGACGCTGCCGGGATTGACGATCAGCCGGCCATCGGAAAGCTGCACCGCGCGGGGGACATGCGTATGGCCACACAGCATCAGCGGCTGTGTGATACCTTCCGCCCTCTCCTCTATTTCGGCAAGTGGCCGCAATTTCAGCACACCTTCCGGCGACAGCGTTTCCAGCCAGTAGTCAAGATCGCCGAGCGGCGACCCATGGCAGCAATAGGCGACATCCTTGAACACCATGCTGAACGGCAGGGTATGCAGCCAGTCCAGATGTGCGGCGGTCAGCTGCGCATGTGCCGGCCGTTCCCAGCTGCCCATCTCTTCCGGCGCGCGCTCGATCAGTTCGCGGTCATGGTTGCCGCGAATGCTGGGTATCCAGTTGCCAACAAGCACGTCACCGGTAAACCCCGCCTCCAGCGGACCACTAAAACAATCTCCGAGATTGACGATATCCGTAATGCCTAGCTTCGCAATATCCTCCAGCACGGCTTCCAGTGCTGCGCAGTTCCCATGAATATCAGCAATGGCGGCAAAGATCATGGGCGTCAGCTTCCTCGATAGGTGGAGTAGCTATAGGGCGAAAGCAGAAGCGGCACATGATAGTGGCCGCTCTCATCGGCAATGCCGAAACGGATCGGGATAATATCAAGAAAGGCCGGTTCCGGCAGCACAACGCCCTTGCCGCGCAGATAATCGCCAGCATGGAAAACCAGCTCATATTCCCCGGCCTTGAAACTGTCGCCGGCAAGCAGCGGCCCGCCATCGACACGGCCGTCGCTATTGGTCTGCACCGTCTTCAGCTTCTCGCGGCGATCACCGGAGAGCCGGTACAGCTCGATCGTCAGCCCTTGCGCCGGCGTGCCATGGGCGGCGTCGAGGACATGGGTGGTCAAACCGGTCATAGGCTGGGCTCCGCGATCATGAAAGGCTCATCGAAAAAATACTCTTCCAGATTGTTACCCGGCCCCTCGCGATCGGCAACCAGAAAATCCGAAACCGCCAACAACGGCATCAGCGGATAATGCCAGACATTGCGGCGGTAATTCACGCCCTGATCGCCCCGCGCCAGAAACACCTGTGGCCGGGCGGGCTTGCCGCCCTCATCCTCCGCCACGACAACGAGGAAAGGCCTGCCCGAGAGCGGTGAAAAACTCTGACTGCCAAGCGGATGCCGCTCCATCATCTCGATTTCATGCGGAAAGGCGCGCGGCTGCCCACGAAAGATATTGAGAATGACACGCGCGCCCTCGCCCGCAGCCTCCGGCGCTGCAAGCGCATGATGCCGCTCGGTCTGGCCGCCATTGATGTAGCGCATGGAAGAAGGTGTGATTTCGATCACATCGCCGAAGGACGCGAATGCTTGCCTGGTAAGAGGCTTTATGTCGAGAAAATCAGTCAAATGTCATTCACCTTGGGCATGCCAGTTTCGGAGAAGGGAGAGTTTGTCCAGAAGATCAGGTATTGCCGTCTGTGTTGTATCCCACACGGTTTCCAGATTGATGCTCATATAGCCATGCGCGATCCTGTTTCGCATTCCGCGCATTTTGACCCATGGAATATCGGGGAAATCTGCCACGAAAGCGGGAAACTCTTCCATTATTCGCCCGGTCGTTTCCCCGATAATCAGAAGGTTCATCGCGACGGCGCGTTGACGGACAAGATCAGCCAGAAACTCCTCCTTTGTGTTCGACCGGACGAAGTCGATGGTTTCTAAAGCAACTTGCCTGATATCCTGAAGATAAACCCGCAGCCGCTCGACACTCATACAGGCTTCGCTTCCTGCAGAACCTTCACACGGACGCGCTCGGGAAAGTCCCCCGGCGTTAACAGATGAATATCTGTGCCGCGCATGATGGTCGATAGCTCCTCCAGCAACCCGCCGAGATCAAACAGCGTCGTGCCCGGCAGCGCATCCACCAGAATATCGAGATCGCTGTCCGGCCGGTCCTCGCCACGGGCCACGGAGCCGAACACGCGCGGATTTGCCGCGTTGAAGCGCTTCGTCGCTTCGCGGATCGCTTCCCTGTTCTTTTCCAGTACCTCGGAAGGTCTCATGCTCTCGATCTCCAGATGACGCGATTCTAGCAGAACGGCCACCACTCGCCAATTCAGCCTTCCGGCAGCATCGCGGAAAGGCGCAGCCACGCGATCTTTTCCACCTGCGCCGTCGCGGTCGCAAATTCTTGCGCCGCGTCGTTGCCGATGCGGGTCTCGAAGGCCGAGAGAATATCGTGCCTGTTCAGTCCCTTGACCGCGATGATGAAGGGGAAACCGAATTTCTGGGTATAGGCGCCATTCAATTCGGTAAAACGGGCATGTTCTTCAGGGGTAAGCCGGTCCAGCCCCGCACCTGCCTGCTCGTTGCGGCTGTCTGCCGTCAACTCGCCTGCAATCGCCAGCTTGCCGGCCAGATCGGGATGCGCCCGCAATACGCCAAGCCTTTCCGCCTCCGAAGCCGCGCGAAACTGAGCGCTCAACACGGCGTGAATCGCCTTCGCTGTTAGCTCCAGGCCCGCTCCGCCGGCATCATAGGCCCGTTCGGCGATGAAGGGCGAATGCTCGAAAACGCCGCCGAAACGGGTGACGAAGTCCTCCCGCGTCACCATCAAATCGTCTCCGGCTTGTGATGTTCATGCCAGTGACGGGCAATCTCGATGCGCTGCGGGATCCAAACTTTGTCATGGCCGAGTACATATTCGATGAAACGGCGAAGTGCCGCCGCACGGCCGGGTCGGCCGACAAGACGGCAATGCAGGCCGATGCTCATCATCTTCGGAGCGCCTTCGACACCCTCTTGGTAAAGCACATCGAAGGCATCCTTCAGGTAGGTGAAGAACTGGTCGCCGGAATTGAACCCCTGCGGCGTGGCGAAACGCATGTCGTTGGTTTCAAGCGTATAGGGAATGATCAGGAAAGGTTCGTCTTTCACACCCTTCACCCAATAGGGCAGATCATCGGCATAGGAATCGGACGAATACAGGAAGCCGCCCTCCTCCATGACGAGGCGCAGCGTGTTGTCGGATGGCTTGCCCTGATACATGCCATAGGGACGTTCACCCGTCAGTTCCGTATGCAGGCGCACCGCCTCGACTATATGTTTGCGCTCTTCCTCTTCGGAAAAATCCTTATATTCCAGCCAGCGATAACCATGGCTGGCGATTTCCCAGCCCGCTTCCTTCATGGCCGCTACGGCCTCGGGGTTGCGGGCCATGGCAGCGGTCACGCCGTAAACGGTGGTGGTGACGCCAAGCCCGGTGAACATGCGCCACAGCCGCCAGAAACCGGCGCGCGAGCCATATTCGTAGATCGATTCCATGTTCAGGTTGCGCTGGCCGGGCCAGGGCTGCGCGCCGACGATTTCCGACAGCAGCGATTCCGACGCCTTGTCATTATCGAGAATGCAGCTCTCGCCGCCTTCCTCGTAATTGATGACGAATTGCACGGCGATGCGCGCGCCGCCCGGCCATTTCGGATCGGGAACATTGCGGCCATAGCCCACCAGATTGCGGGAATAGTTTTCAGAAATCATTCAGCCACCCAGAACATCTCTCCCGGGGCGCAAGCCGGTTCCGGGAGATGAGACAAACCTCCGAACCTTGCCGGGCCGGACAGGCAGGCGCGCTTCGGATATGCGATGCCGAACGGTAGCATTCGCATCCGGAATGTCGAGACAATCTTGCCGACATTCCGTTGCTTTTTTGTATACGATTATTGGCGATCGTTCCTCAGGCGATCTTGCGGGCGGAAACGCGGCCCATGGGGTGCAGCGAATGCACGCGGAAAGGCGCACCCGGCTCATCCTCGATGAAAAGCGCCAGGCTGGAAAATGGCAGCGTCCGGGTCAACAGCGGCTCGAAAACCTTGCGTACGGCCCGCTCGATCCTCTGGCTGCTGGAAGGCTCCACGCCACCCGTCAGCGACATCTGGAAACGGAACTCATCCATCACATGCGGGCTGCCCCAACGATGCAGATTGGTGAGTTGCGAGGCCGACAGCCGATCCGGATCGGCACGCTCGATTTCCGCCTCGGAGAGCGGCGCCCGATAGCGGTCGAATTCCTGCACCACGCGGGCCGCAAAGAAATGCAGTACTTCACAGGGACGCTCGGGAACAAGGCTGAAGACATTGTCGTGTCTTGCCACCACCAGTTGCGGCAGCATAAAGGGATCCTGCCTGCCGGAAAAATACATCAGGTCGCGCAGCAAGGCCGCCTCGGACTGGCCCTCCGCAAGACGGAAAGGAGCCTTTATCGTGCCATGGAAACCATAACGGCGCGGCAAGGCGGTATGGTAGGAAATCTCCTGCATGCCGAGATCGATCATGCCCGGCGGCTCGACCGCATGACCGGAATAGGCATCGCGCCCCAGCCACGCGGCGGCAGCCAGCGTCAGCGGGTCATTGGGGGAAGGCGTGAAATGAATGGCGTATCGCATGCACTGTCACCTCGCCGCGAATGCGGACAAACCGGCCTCTTTGCAGGCCAGCAGATAAGTGATTTGCGTGACAGATTAACGACGTGAAAGGCCTGATCAGAACTTTCTAAAGTCTGCAGAGGCAATACTCACGTGTTCTTGAAGGCGAAAGCCCGAGGGGATGACAGGCGTGTGACCGCACACGGTTTGTAACGCCGCATCCGCCAGAAAATGTGCCAGACCAAAGCTCACCTTGAAACCGCCAGAGAGGGCAACGAGTTTCGGAGTGCCGATCATTGCCCCCACCATCGGGTCTCTCCCCACCGCCTTCGGGCGCAGCCCGGCCCAGCGTTCGAGCACCGGGGCGCCGGCAAGTGAAGGCACGATGGCGCAGGCCTCGGCAAGCAGTTTTTCAAGCTTCTCATCGGTGCTGAAGGGCTCCGAAAAACAATCTTCGCTGGTACTGCCGATCGCAACGGTGCCGTCCTCGTGCGGCACGATGTAAAGACCATTGAGGAACACGACCGGCATGGCCGGATCAGCGGCGGCATCAAGCAGCGCCGCCTGCCCCTTTACCGCCTGCCCGAGTGCAACCCCCGCTTCCAGACCGAGAGCATCACGGATCAGGCGAAAGGCATCATGCCCGTTGGCGACCACGACATGGCCGAAGCTTATCTCTTCTCCCAAAGACAACGCCGCCCGCCCGGCATCCGCATCAAGGGACACAACCCGGCAGCCTTCGACCACCTGCACATGCCGCGCCTTGCTGAGAAAAGCCGAGAGCAGCGCGATCATGGCGCGTGGCGAGACCTTTGCCGCCAGCGTGTCGAAGACAAAACCCGCCTCGCCCGCCGCTTCAGCCACCCAGCCTGTGACCGACGGCCTCTCGTCCACATGCCAATGGAACCGGCGTTCGCCCGATCGCCAATTCTCTTCCGCATCCCGCTCATGGCGCTCGGCAATGCTGCGCAGATGCGGCTTGGGCAGCGGAATGATCCGGCCGCAGCGTCGATAACCGCCGGAAAGCCCGGTTTGCGCCTCCAGCCCGGCGATCTCCGCCTCCAGCGCGACAAGAGCATCGAACTGAAACTGTTTCTTGTCCGACCAACGGTCCGGCATATGCGGCATCAGGGCGCCCAGAAGCCCGCCGCTCGCGCCGCCACCAAAACGACCCGCCTCCACCAGCAGGGTATCGATACCGAGCCGCTCCGCCTTCACCGCAGCCCACAGGCCCATGATGCCGCCGCCTACGATGAGAAGCGGCACCGAACCCGGCAAAGGTGTTCTTGGTGATTGACCCTGTTCGAAAGCGGGATTATCGGCTTTAGCCATGAAAAATTCCAACGACACTATCAGCGAAACTGGCAGAGAGACTGGCGCAGAGACCGGTTCGGCAGCCGGAGAAAGCCAGACGGCGCTCGACTGGCGTAACGGGGATATGCCCTATTCGCTGGCCTTTGACGATCATTTTTATTGCCAGACGGATGGCAGGCTGGAATGCGGCCATGTCTTCCTGTCCGGAAACGGGTTGCCGCAACGCTGGCTCGAACGCGACGGCGTTTTCCGCATCGGCGAGCTCGGCTTCGGCACCGGCCTCAATCTCTGCGAGACCTGGCGCCAGTGGAAAGAGGTCCACAACGGTCGCTCCACGCTACATTTCATCTCCTTTGAACTTTACCCTATGAAAGCGGACGAGATCGACCGGGCGCTCTCCCGCTGGCCCGAAGTGGACGCCGAACGCAAGGCGCTTGTCGCCCGCTGGCCGGCCGAGCCGCAAGGCCGCATCGATATCGAACTGGACGATGCAACCCGCCTGACAGTGGTCTGCGGAGAGGCACTTGCCGGCATTTCCAGCAGCGATGAGAGTTTCGACGCCTGGTTTCTCGATGGCTTCGCACCAGCGCGTAACCCGGACATGTGGTCACTGGAGATCATGCAGGCGCTGTTCGCGAAAACGGCGCCGGGAGGCACATTCGCCACTTACGCCGCCGCCGGCTTCGTCCGCCGCAATCTCATCGCCGCCGGTTTTGACCTGGAGCGCAGAAAGGGATTTGCCGGAAAGCGGGAAATGCTCTGCGGCACCAAACCCTCCGCCTGAGGCAACGCGGAAAACCATTGGGAAAACAGTTGTGAGGCCGGATATTCAGATGCCCGGAGCATCCCGCCGCAACATGTCTTGGCCCAGCCATTGCGCGATCTTGTCCTCGAGACTTTCGGGGCTGATCGGCTTCGACAGATAATCATCCATGCCCACTTCCAGGCAGCGTTCCCGGTCCGCCTCCTGCGTATGGGCGGTGACGCCGATAATGGGCACATGCCGGCCGTCGGCTGCAGATTTTTCCGCAGCGCGGATCGCCAGCGTCGCCTGGTGCCCGTTCATGACAGGCATGGAAACATCCATCAGGATGAGGGCGGGATTATACTCCTCCCACGCCTGAACGGCCCTCTTGCCATTGCCGACGATCAGGAAGCGCAGGCCCGCCTGCTGCAAGATCTGGCTGAAGACAATCTGGTTGACATCGTTATCCTCGGCCACCAGCACATCGAGAAGGCACGGGCGGCTGCGTTCGGGAATAGCGGCCGCAGATTCGGTCCGTGGTTTCCTTTCGGCGGGGCGGCTCTCCGGCGGGACATTCTCCTCACCTGTCCCTTGCGTCAGTGGATGATGCCGGCGGCCCTTCCGCACATCGCGCACCACGTCGAACAGGGTAGCGCGCAGCAGCCGCGCCCGCGCCGGTTTCATCAGATGCGCCTGCACGTTGAGATCGGTAAACAGCGTCTCGTCGCCCACGATATCCATCGAGGTCAGGAAAACAATGGCGATATCGTCAAAGCGTTTGTCCGCCCGGATCCGTTGCACCACGTCGAGCCCGTTCATGACGGGCATATGGTAATCGAGGATAATGGCGTCGATTGCAAAACCTAGCGACGCCGCTTCCTCCAGCACGGCAATGCCGGAGGGCCCATCCTCCACCGCATGGCCGTCTATGCCCCAGCTTCGAAGCTGCTCCGTCAGGATACGTCGGTTGATGTCGTTATCGTCGATGACCAGCACCCGAATATCGTCGATCGCCACGGAAAACAGCGGCACGTCCCGCCGTTGCTCCATCACCTGAAACGGAATATTGACCTCGAAGGCCGAGCCCGTGCCGACGTCGCTGACGACATCGATCTTGCCGTCGAACAGGCCGACGAGGCCGACCGTGATCGCAAGGCCGAGCCCCGTTCCCTCGTGCCGCCGCGTCGCCGAACCGTCGACCTGACTGAACTTGTCGAAGATCGTTTCCAGCTTGTCGGCCGGAATGCCGACGCCGCTGTCTTCGACACGCAGCGAAAACATACTTTCCGACGCCTCCGCCGGACGCGCCGAAAGCTCGACCAGAACATGCCCGGTTTCGGTGAACTTGACGGCGTTCCCGACGATATTGGTGACGATCTGGCGGAAACGGCCGGCATCGCCGATGACCTTGCCGGAAACCGACGCATCGATGCGGACGATCAGCTCGATGTCCTTTTCCAGCGCTGCCGAAGACAGGAGCGAGACCACATCCTCCACCGCTTCAGCAGGATCGAAAGGCACGCTGCGCAGCGTCATCTGCCCTGCCTCGATCCTGGAGAAATCGAGAATATCGTTGATGATCGTTAAGAGCGCATTGCCTGACTTGACGATGATGTCTGTAAAAGTCTTCTGGCGCGTATCGAGCTTGGACTTGGCCAGAAGCTCCGCCATGCCGAGCACGCCATTCATCGGCGTGCGGATTTCATGGCTCATATTGGCCAGGAACTCCGACTTCGCTCGATCGGCCGTTTCTGCGCGGGCGAGCAATCGTTGCAACTCTTCCTCGCGCATCTTCATCTCGGTCACATCGGTGACGATGATGAGCCAGTAATTGCCGGAACTATTGGTGGCCTCCAGATTGAGCCAGGTTTTGCCCGCGACATGGATGAGCCAGGAAAACGGCCGGTTGGCGGCAATGTTCTCTTTCCAGGCAACAAGCGTCGCGGCAGCCTCGTCAGCAGTCCCGAAATCGCCGCGCCCGGCGCAGTGAGCGAAGAAGCCCGACCAGTTGCGGCCCTTTTCCAGGAGATGCGGCGGCACGTCGAACATGCGCGCCATCGCTTCATTAGACATGATGATCGTGCCCTGCTCGACCAGCACCAGCCCCTGCGCCATAGCGCGTGTGGCGCCCTGCATATATTCGCCGACGCGTTCCAGCTCCGCCTTCGCCTTGCTGATCTCGGCGTCGCGCATGCGCACATCGGTGACATCGGCATAGGTACTGAGGATTTTACCGCCTTCGAGGCGGGTTTTCGAGATAACGGTCACCTTGCCGCTTTTGCTGCGCACTTCGCGGGGGGCGAACACCGCATCTTCGGCCAACCGCTGCGCCCGCTCCTGATAGACCTCGTCGAAGGACCGGTCGCCATAGTCGTAAAGACCGCTGTCGAAATTCATCGCCATGAATTCGCGATAGGTTTTACCGACAAGCGACTTCTCGCCGCCGATCTCGCCCCAGACGCGATGGAAGAACGGATTGACATATTCGATGACGAGATCGGCGTTGAGCAGAAGCACGCCCACCGGCAGAGCGTGAAGAACCGCCTGAAGTTGACGGTGCAGCGCCTCCGCCTCGGCCTGTGCGGCGATCAGCGCCTTTTCCCGATCCTGAAGCAGGCTGACGTCGGTCACCGAACCCACCAGATAATATTCATCGTCAGGCGTTGCGACGCGACCGAGCCGGGTGATGACGGGAACTGCCCCGCCGTCGCGCCGGGGCATGTTTCCCGTCCGTTCGAGCGCCTCTCCGGACCGCAGAATCCGTTCGTTTTCCTGCCGGAACACTGGCCCCTTCTGCGGAAACATTTCCGTTTCGGTCTTGCCGATATGGTCGGCAAGATTGCCGCCGAGGAACGTGTTATAGGCGGCGTTGGCATAGGTCAGCCGCCTGTCCTGATCCCTCAAAAATACACCGACCGGCAATTGTTCGAGGGCCGCGCGCAGAAGCCATGTCTCGCGAATCTGGGTGCTCAAGAGCGTCTCATGCGCCTTGAACTCCGTCACATCCACCCTGAGCCCGACAAGCATGCCGTTTTCCAGCCGCTTGTTGACCATGCGCACCCAGCGGCCATCGGCAAACTGCTCGACCCTCTCGAAGTAGGGCAGAGAAAAATCACGCAGCTGATTCTGCATCCAGTCTTCAAACGCCGGGCCGTCATTTTCCGTGCACCGGTATCCGCTCGAAAAATAGAGCGTCTTCATCAATTCTTCGAGCCGGATGCCGGGTTTCAGCTCGATATCGAGATCGCCGTAAAACTCCGCGAACCGCGCATTACAATAGACAAGCTGATTATCGCGGTCATAAACGACAATGCCGGCATCGATGAAATCCATGACGCCACTGCTGAATAGAATATCCGATGCACCGCCCACCGCTGCGGACTTGCGCGACATAGCCGACGGCATCTCCTCGAATACTTCGAATAAAAAAAGGCTGCCGTCGTCGCCGATAAAGCGTTCGCAGCGAAGCAAATGGGATTGTGCGGAAGGCGCGGCATGGCAGGCGATCACCTCGTCCGTCGCAAAAACCAGCGACCGCCGCTCGCGATCTTCCCGCTCGGTATCGCGAATATCGCCGGAGAGTGAAAGGCTGGTCTGGTGCTGGAATTCTGAGGGCGCACGACCCATGACCCGGCCATAGGCCTCGTTGACCACGACATAGCGCAGCTCGCTGTCCTTGATGCACGCGGGCAGGTCCAGGGCGGCAACGGCCCTGCACGCTTTTTCCAGCAACCCGCAGCCCTCGGTCAATCGATACTCCACACCCTGCAGTCCATCCCTGTCGAATCAAATATTTCCGGATGCCGTCACAAAAAACGTTATGTTAGAAAATCGATCTTTGCTATGTATCGTTGGTCGCGTTACCCTTTTTTAACCATAATTCTTCGCTTGCGGGCGTGCGTTCCGATAGTGGCCGGCAACCGATGCGCATGGCTGCCATGCGCCTTCCGGCGGGATCGTTACAAAACTATCGCTTGACTTTGATGCACAAAACGCCCACATCCCCGTCAAGCTTTCACCTTCGGCAGCCGCGTGAGCTGCAGCGTATGAACCAGGATCCCCTGGACCGCATGAAGGAAAAGCGCAACGAATACAGAAGACGGCATTTGCCGCACTGATGCGCAGAAAGTTATTCCAACCCACAAGTTCCCAATTCACGCGGGGTTCTTGACGCCGAAACCGCCGGACAGCAGCCCTGTTCCGGACGATTGGTTTTTGGCGCCCCGAAAGGCTATACTATTGACCAGTTTTAGCGAACTCGGCCTCTCTGAAAAGATTGTGGCCAGCGTTACCCAGCTTGGCTACACCGCTCCTACCCCTATTCAGGCAAAGGCCATTCCGCTGCTGCTTGAAGGCCGCGATCTCATCGGCCTCGCACAGACCGGCACCGGCAAGACCGCCGCTTTCGGCCTGCCGATCATCGAAATGCTGATGAAGCAGGCCGACCGCCCGGCAAACCGTACCACCCGTACCCTCATTCTCGCACCGACCCGCGAACTCGTGAACCAGATCGGTGACAACCTGCGTTCCTTCGTGAAGAAGACGCCGCTGCGCATCAACCAGGTTGTCGGCGGCGCGTCGATCAACAAGCAGCAGCTTCAGCTCGAAAAGGGCACCGATATTCTCGTGGCGACCCCCGGCCGCCTGCTTGATCTCATCGCCCGCAATGCGATCTCGCTGTCCAAGGTCACCTATCTGGTGCTTGATGAAGCCGACCAGATGCTCGACCTCGGTTTCATTCACGATCTGCGCAAGATTTCCAGAATGGTTCCGGCCAAGCGCCAGACGCTTCTGTTCTCGGCCACCATGCCGAAGGCAATCGCCGATCTGTCGCACAGCTACCTGACCGATCCGGTCAAGGTCGAAGTCACGCCTCCGGGCAAGGCTGCCGACAAGGTCGAGCAATATGTGCATTTCGTTGCCGGCAAGAACGACAAGACCGATCTCCTGAAAAAGTCGCTGAACGAAAACCCGGATGGCCGCGCCATCGTTTTCCTGCGCACCAAGCACGGTGCGGAGAAGCTCTACAAGCATCTCGAACATATCGGCTTCAAGGTCGCGTCTATCCATGGCAACAAGAGCCAGGGCCAGCGCGAGCGCGCCCTGAAGGGTTTCAAGGACGGTGACATCAAGGTTCTGGTCGCAACCGACGTTGCCGCCCGCGGCATCGACATCCCGGCTGTGACGCATGTCTTCAACTATGACCTGCCGGAAGTGCCTGACGCCTATGTTCACCGCATCGGTCGTACCGCCCGCGCCGGTCGCGACGGCATCGCCATCGCTTTCTGTGCTCCGGACGAAACCCGCCTGCTGCACGACATCGAAAAGCTGATGAAGATCGATATTCCGGTTGCCTCGGGCGAACGTCCGTCCGTGCTTGCCAGCCCGACACGCCCCAACAACAACCGTGGCGGCCGCAACAACAATGGCGGCCAGCAGCGTGGTCCCCGCGAAGGCGGCCGTCACAACGGCGAATCCCGCCCGTCCCGCAACCATGCGCCGCGCGAGGCGGACAATGATCTGGAAGTCACCTCCGACTTCAAGCGTGTGAAACAGGCTGAAGGCGACGCAGGCCGCCCAGCCGGCCCCCGCAAGCACCGCCGCCCGGCCCGCAAGCCCGGTGGCAGCGGCGCCAACCGCCACGCCCCGGCTGGCGGCAACGGCCAGGAAAAGCGCGCTTCCGGCAACGGCAATCGCGGCCGCAACCGGTAAGACCATCTGAATGGATTGAGGACGCCGCGGCCTTTCTTCTCCCCGCCGGAGAGAAGAAACAAGCGGCCACCGCTCGCCAATCAAGCCCCGCAGCCATCACGGCCAGCGGGGTTTTTCTTTGCCGTCAACCGCCCTGCTCGACCGATCGACGCCGGGGCGGCAAGGTCATCGCCAGCACGCCGGCGATCACGCAGACGAGCCCCACCCACATGGCCGATGTCGGTACCTCCCCCAGAAACGCCATACCGATGGCGACACCAACAGGCACCCGGAGATAGGCCTGCGAGGTGGTGCCCACCGAGCCCAGCGTCTGCATCAGCCGGAAATAGATCATGAAGGCAAGCGCCGTTGAAAAGACGCTCAGGCACACAAGCGACGTCAAAGAGGCCGCCGAAGGCGACAAGGTCCAGGGTCGGTCAACGACCAGGCTGACGGGCAACAGCAGCACCGCACCGCAGATCAGCGAGCCGGCAGCCGGCATGATCGGATCGAGCCCTTTGAAATTTTTACTGAAAATGGCCGCGCAGGCATAGGAAAACGCCGCCGTCAGCACGGCGACCTGGCTCCATATCGCCTCGCCCGCTCCATCAAGCGCCTCCATGCCGATGATGAGGCAAACGCCCGTCATGCCGGCAATGGTGCCGAACAGCTTGCGCCCGCTCACCGCCTCGTGCCGGATGACCAGCGCGGTGAGAAGAAAGGTGAAGATCGGCGTCGTCGCATTGAGAATGACGGCAAGCCCGGCATCGATGCTCTGTTCCGCCCAGGCGATCAGCGTGAAGGGCAGCACGCTGTTGATGCAGGCCTGGATGAAGAACAGCCGCCACGTCGCAAAATCTCTGGGCAGGCGCAGCCCGCGCAGCCGGATGACCGCGAGAAGCAACAGACCGGCAATCAGCGTGCGCGATGCGATGAAGGTGATGGGCGGGATTGTCTCCACCCCGATCTTGATGAAGGTATAGGACGCGGCCCACAGCGTGGACAGCAGGGCGAGAAGCAGCAATTCGCGAGCTATGATGTTCTGGGAGGTCACGGATCGATTTTCCAACGTCGTTCGGGGTGAACCGTTCCTAACCCAAAAACAAGCGCCAATGCTTCGGCGACGACCGAAGTTTCCGCCACTTCAAAACACGAGGCCCCGCATGGTTCCAGCCATACGGGGCCTCGATAAAGAGCAGTAACGTACGGCCAATCAGCTGCGGCGTTCATCCACCGAGAAAGCGCCCGGACCGGCAACGAACAGATAAAGGAAGATGAAGCAGAACAGGATGGCGGCATCGCCCCCGTTGAGCGCCGGGAAGAAGCTCTTCGGCCCATGGGCGATGAAATAGGCGACCGCCATCTGACCGGACAGGATGAAGGCGACCGGACGCGTGAACAGGCCGATCAGCACGAGAATGCCGCCGACGAATTCCAGAAGCGCCGCCACCAGCAGCATTGTCGGCAAAGAGCCGTCCATCTGCGATGCCGGAAAACCGAAAAGCTTCTGCGTTCCATGCGAAATGAAAAGCAGCGCCGTCATGATGCGCAGCGCGCCGAGTGCCTGCGGGCGATAGCGAGAAAGATTGTCGAAAATTGCCATGTTCATGTGTCCCCGTTGAAGTGATGCCGCGCTCGGTACCGTGAATTTCACCCTTTATGGATACACGTCTCGAACACTGGAAATCACGTTTCCGATATAGCAGAACTCCCTTAAATACAGAAAGGGAGGCATTCTACACATGGTTGATTTTCCAGCACAAAATTGACCTTCTGCCGAAAAAATCAACTCAAGGGTACAGGCATTTCTTTGTGTGGCAAAGGCGGAAAAATCCGCCTCTCACTCACGCCTGCAACACGACGACCCGGGAGCCAACAGGCACGCGGCTATAAAGATCGATAATGTCGTGGTTCAGCATGCGGATGCAGCCGCTCGACATGGCGTGGCCGATGGATTGCGGCTGGTTCGTGCCGTGCAGCCGGAACATAGTGTCGTTTCCGCCGCGATAGAGATAGAGCGCACGTGCACCGAGCGGATTGTTCGGGCCACCAGGCATACCGCCTGCGAATTTCAGGTTGCGCGGATCACGGCGCATCATGTTCGCTGTCGGCGTCCAGGAGGGCCACTCGGATTTGCGGCCGATATAGGCGTCGCCCTTCAATGCAAGGCCCTGCCGTCCGACACCCACGCCATAACGCATGGCGCGACCATCGCCCAGAACGTAATAGAGCCGCCGTGCCGGCGTATCCACCACCACCGTTCCAGCGGGATGGCTGGTGTCATAGGCGACTTCCTGCCGGCGAAGCTCCGGCTTGACCTTATCGAGATGCATGGCGGGAAGCGGAAACTTTTCTTCCGGCTTCGCCGCATAATTGAGCCTCTGCTCGCCAATACCGGTGTGTGCGCAGCCGGCCAGAAACAGCGGCAATCCGAACAGAACACCACGACGTGAAATAGACATATAACCCCCGCCAAATCATGTGATTAACGAGAGGTATAATTTTATGGTTAACAAACCTCTAATATGAGGTTGTGGAAATTAACGCGTTGCAACCCCTTGCGATGTCTTACGGTTCGTCAGGTAAACTCCCGTGACCGCAAGAACCGTCCCCGCGATCATCGCGGGCGTCAGCGTCTCTCCAAACAGAAGTGCTGCCTCTAGCGCCGCAAGCGGTGGCACGAGATAGATCAGCGATGCGGCACGCGACACCTGTCCACGCCTGATCAGATAAAGAAGCAGCGCAACCGCGCCAATGGAAATGGCACCAACCGACCAGGCAAGCGTTGCGGCAAGACCGAGACTCCAGTCAACGTGGCCGTCCTCCAGTAGCAGGGCAAAGGGAACAGTCACCAGAAGCGCCCCGACATATTGCAGCGTGGCAATCGCCATGATGTTTCCGTCCTGCACATATTTCTTTTGATAGAGGGTCGCGAAGGTGACCGATGTCATGCCGAGAACATTCACCGCCACGGCATAGAGTGGCACCGACAGGCCCGCAGTGCCGACGGCCATCACCTTCGGCAGCACGGCAATGGCGATGCCGGCAAAGCCGATGAGCAGGCCGGCGCGCTGCAGGGGCGAGATTTTTTCACCGATCATGAAACGGGCGGCGACCGCCGTCATCAGCGGCTGCAAACCGGCAATGATGCCGCCGATCGCCGCCGGCACCCCCTGCCCGATCGCCCACCAGATCATGCCGAGATAAAGACCGTGCAGGAACACGCCCGAGAAGATGGCCCGGAAAACATCGACACGCCTTTCCGGCCACTGGATGGAGGAAACGCGGCAGATCGCCCACAGCAACACCCCCGCCAGAAGATAGCGAAGACACAGAAAGGTCAGCGGCCCGGTATAATAG
>JAEXMK010000180.1 GCA_023444445.1 Pseudomonadota bacterium
AGATCGAAGCGATCATTAAGCCTTTCAAGCTCGATGAAGTGAAGGAAGCCCTTCAGGAAGTCGGACTTCAGGGAATCACGGTCACGGAAGCAAAAGGCTTTGGTCGTCAGAAGGGCCACACGGAACTCTACCGCGGTGCAGAGTACGTTGTGGACTTTTTGCCGAAAGTGAAAGTCGAAGTCGTATTGGCGGATGAGAATGCGGAAGCCGTCATCGAGGCTATCCGCAATGCGGCGCAGACAGGACGCATCGGCGATGGAAAGATTTTCGTTTCCAATGTCGAGGAAGTCATCCGCATCCGAACCGGTGAAACAGGCGTGGACGCCATATAATTAAAAAGTCCCGAGCCGGGGAGGCTTGGGTTTTCACCTCGTCATCATCACACTCAAGGAAAAGTTTAAATGACGACCGCAAACGATATCTTGAAGCAGATCAAGGATAACGACATCAAGTTCGTGGACCTGCGCGTTACCGATCCCAAGGGCAAGCTGCAGCACGTCACCATGGACGTGGTATGCGTCGACGAAGACATGTTCGCCGACGGCGTCATGTTCGACGGCTCCTCGATCGCCGGCTGGAAGGCCATCAACGAGTCCGACATGGTGCTGATGCCCGATCCGGCAACCGCCCATGTCGATCCGTTCTTCGCCCAGTCCACCCTGGTCGTCCTTTGCGACATCCTCGACCCGGTTTCGGGCGAAGCCTATAATCGCGACCCACGCGGCACCGCCAAGAAGGCCGAAGCTTATCTTAAGGCTTCCGGTATCGGCGACACCGTTTTCGTCGGCCCTGAGCCTGAATTCTTCGTCTTCGACGACGTGAAGTACAAGGCAGACCCCTACAATACCGGTTTCAAGCTCGACTCGTCGGAACTGCCGTCCAATGACGACACCGACTACGAGACGGGTAACCTCGGCCACCGTCCGCGCGTCAAGGGCGGCTACTTCCCGGTTCCGCCGATCGACAGCCTGCAGGACATGCGCTCCGAAATGCTGACGGTTCTCGCCGAAATGGGCGTCGTCGTCGAAAAGCACCACCACGAAGTCGCTTCTGCGCAGCACGAGCTGGGCGTGAAGTTCGACACAATGGTCTCCAGCGCCGACAAGATGCAGATCTACAAGTACGTCGTGCACCAGGTCGCCAATGCCTATGGCAAGACGGCAACATTCATGCCGAAGCCGATCTTCGGCGACAACGGCTCGGGCATGCACGTTCATCAGTCGATCTGGAAGGGCGGCAAGCCGACCTTCGCGGGCGATGAGTATGCCGGTCTTTCCGAGACCTGCCTGTACTACATCGGCGGCATCATCAAGCACGCCAAGGCGATCAACGCCTTCACCAACCCCACCACCAACTCCTACAAGCGTCTGGTGCCGGGTTATGAAGCGCCGGTTCTGCTCGCTTACTCCGCGCGCAACCGCTCCGCCTCCTGCCGTATTCCCTTCGGCTCCAACCCGAAGGCAAAGCGCGTCGAAGTCCGCTTCCCGGACCCGACCCAGAACCCCTATCTCGGTTTTGCGGCCATGCTGATGGCCGGCCTCGACGGCATCAAGAACAAGATCCACCCCGGCAAGCCGATGGACAAGGACCTTTACGATCTTCCTGCCAAGGAACTGAAGAAGATCCCGACCGTCTGCGGTTCGCTGCGCGAAGCGCTGGAAAGCCTCGACAAGGATCGCAAGTTCCTGACCGCTGGCGGCGTGTTCGACGACGACCAGATCGACTCGTTCATCGAGCTGAAGATGCAGGAAGTCATGCGTTTCGAAATGACCCCTCACCCGGTCGAATTCGACATGTACTACTCGGCCTGATCAGCCCTGCGAGCGCTCCACTGGGGCGCTCCATTCATCGCGGCGGTTTTCCCCGGAAAGCCGCCGTTTTCTTTGAAGCCCAGCCGTATCGTAAGTAATGTCGAACAAGCCAGCCTCTCAGCAAACCCGCCTTACGGACTGGCTCATCTTTCTGGCTGTGCCGTTCTTTTTCTCCAGTAACGTCATTTTCGGCCGCGGCGTCGTCGGCGAAGTCTCGCCTTTCATCGCCGCTTTCATTCGCTGGATGGGCTCGACCCTCATCATCGCACCCTTGATGGTCGCCGACTGGCGCAATTGCCTTGCTTTTGTGCGGCGCAAGACGCTGCTCTGGCTCGTCCTCGGCATTCTCGGCATGGGTATCTGTGGCGGCGTGGTCTATTGGGGTCTGACCATGACCACGGCCGCCAACGGCACGCTGATCTACACGACATCGTCCCTGTTCATCATCCTGTTCCAGCGCATCTTTCAGGGCCGGCCGATTCGCAAGCTAGAAGTGGCGGGCATGATTATCGCCTTCGCCGGCGTCGCCGCCATCGTGCTCAAGGGCGATATCTCCGCTCTCCGGCATATGAATTTCAACATCGGCGATTTCGCGATCCTGACAGCTGCCATTGCCTTTGCGATCTATTCGCTACTGCTGCGCGAACCGGCGGCGCGGCAGATGGCCTCTTTCAGCCTTTTCGGCCTGATCGCGCTCTCCGGCGCGCTTGTCCTTCTGCCGCCGGCAGGACTGGAACTGGCACAGGGCGGCATGTTGCCCGCCACGCCAATCGCCTGGGCGAAGATCGGCGGCATCATCCTCTTCGCCTCGCTTCTGGCCTTCTACTGCTTCACTCATACGGTGCGTGTTTTCGGTCCAGCCACGGCAGGCATCACGCTTTACATGATGCCGCCGGTCTCGATCCTCATGGCCACGTTTTTCCTAGGCGAGAGCTTCGAGACCTATCACGCCATCGGCATCGTGCTCGTCACCGGCGGCGTCGTTCTCGCCACTGCGCCGATTGGCCGAAGGCGCTGAACACCACGGCAAAACCGCTAGGTCTTGATATTTCCTAATGCACACCCAACTAATATTGGGAAAGGAAATTCATGCCATGAAACAAAGAGACGCAAAATTCACGCTTGGCGAGATCGTCCGCCACAAGGTGTTTCCGTTCCGCGGCGTGGTCATCGACGTGGACCCGGAATACGCCAATACCGAGGAATGGTGGAACGCCATCCCGCCGGAAATCAGGCCGGATCGCGACCAGCCCTTCTACCATCTTCTGGCCGAAAACGAGGAGACGGAATATGTCGCCTATGTTTCCGAACAGAACCTCGTACACGACGAAGACGAGACACCGCTCAGAAACCAGAATATCGGCCGCATTCTCGACAAGTCGCCAAGCGGCGAATGGCGGCCGAAAATGTCGACGGCGCACTGACGCCCGCCAACCAGCCCCCCTCCCAGGGACATAAAACACGCATAAAAAAACCGGTCTGTCGCCAGACCGGTTTTGTCATTCTTGATGCTCTACAGCAATCAGGGCTTCGGCGCGCCCTTGGCGGCATCCTGAGCAGCTTCCAGCTTCTTGCGAGCTTCTTCAGCCTTTTTCTGCATGCCTTCCTGCAGGCTGCGCTGGCTTTCAGCCAGCTGCGACTGGGAAATGGCAGCACCATCGTAAGCGCCAGTGAAACCGGTGAGCGCGATCTTGATGGGGTTCGGGGCGCGGCGGAAGTTGATGGAGGTGAAGACCACCTCGCTACCCTTCTTCAGCGAAGCGATCATGGCA